>CAYZCC010000142.1:0-5831 GCA_964476805.1 uncultured Desulfobacula sp. | reverse complement strand
TTCTCCTCATTGCCAGTAAAGCCAATGAAAATCTACAGAATCTGATTTCAAAGACCAGTGATGCAAACCTGAAAAAAAATCTAAAAAATCTGGTGCCCGAGTGGAATGGCGTGGAAGATCATATTCAGAATAAAGTTGAAATTTTTCAACTGAGGCTGACAGAAATGGAAGCCCAGGAGCAGTCTGTGCTTGAATCTACCCAGAATTCCATTAAGAACTTTTTCAAAAATCGGGGATTTTTTCTGTTTATTGCTCTCATTGCATGCGTCACTCTTTTTTTGTTTCTGCGCTTCTCCTATTTTTTCATGATCCAATATATCCCTGGATACAATTCAAAATATCGGCCATTTCACATAAGAGCCATCGATATTGTTTTCCGGGTGATGACCGTTTTTTTAATTATGCTGGTTCTTATTCTGGTGTTTTACAGTTTCGAGGACTGGGTTCTGCTCTCTTTGACCATTATTTTTTTTCTCGGACTGGGATGGGCTGTTAAACATACGCTGCCCAAATTCTGGCATCAGAGCCGGTTGATACTCAACATTGGTGCGGTAAGGGAAGGTGAACGAATAATTCTCCACGGTGTTCCGTGGCTGGTGAAGAATATTAATATGTTTACCATTGTTGAAAACCCTTATCTTGAGGTCACGCTTAGGCTTCCCATCGAACAATTGCTGGATAAGGTATCCCGTTCCTTTCATAAAACTGAACCCTGGTTTCCCTGTAAAAGAAATGACTGGGTGATCCTTGCAGATGGTACCAGGGGGTGCGTCACCAGCCTCTCCCATGAAATAGTGGAGCTGGTTCAGCGCGGCGGTGCCAGGAAAACATATCAAACTTCTGATTTTCTTGCCCAGTCTCCTTTGAATCTCTCTGTAAATTTCAGATTGAAGATTCCTTTTGGCATCTCCTATGATCTCCAGTCAATATCAACGAATAAGGTTCTGGATACCCTGGACAGCTATATTCAAAATAAAATTGAGCAGGAAGGCTATCAAAAATCTCTGTTGAACCTCAGGGTTGAATTTTTTCAGGCCGGCGGGAACTCTCTTGATCTGGTGGTGATTGCTGATTTTAAGGGGGAGATGGCACCTTTATACAACAGGTTATCCAGGGCTATCCAGAGATGGTGTGTGGATGCCTGCAGTGAAAACAGCTGGGAGATTCCTTTTCCACAGCTTACACTGCATAAAGCAGATTAAAACATATTCGTGCTTATGACCTCAGCAGACCGGTTCTGAATCCAGGTGCAGGTGTTTTAGAAAAAGAAGAACAATACAGCACAATCCCTATTATTTTTTTATGTTTGTGTATCTGTTATTATGCTTTTTTGATACACACTGTTTAAAAAATCAGGATAAAGATGAGGTTAAAATGAAAAATATTATACTCTATATCATTACCATTTCAGTATGGGGATCAAGCTTTCTTGCCATCAAATATCAACTCGGTGATGTGGATCCCATGGTATCTGTCATTTACCGGTTGGGTCTGGCAGCAGTTTTGTTGACACTTTTTTGTTGTTTCAGGGGGATTAATCTCAAATTCAGTGTAAAAGAACACTCCTTTATAGCGCTTTTGGGTATCCTGCTTTTTTCCATTAATTACTGGTTTGTCTATGTGGCAGAGCAATATGTCACAAGCGGTGTTGTCGCCGTTATGTTTTCTTCCATTGTATTCATGAACATTGCCAATGGAACCATTTTCCTCAAGGCAGTACTTGAAAAACAAATGATTGCCGGGGCAATCATAGGCATTATCGGTATTGTACTGATATTTCTACCTGAAATTCAATCCTTTGATCTGTCAGATAAGTGCATGTTCGGGCTTGCCATTGTATTTTTAAGTGTCCTTCTTGAATCATTTGGTAATATTGTTTCAGCCAGAAACACAAGAAGCGGTATTCCTGTCATACAGGCAAATGCGTTTGGTATGGCGTACGGGACTTTATTCCTTACATTAATTGCCATGATTGCAGGAAAAGAGTTTACCTTTACTTTTTGTGTTCCCTATATCAGCTCACTTTTCTATCTGGCAGTTTTCGGATCGATCATCGGCTCTGGAAGTTATTTAACACTTATTGGTTCCATAGGTGCTGATAAAGCATCCTATGCCGTCATGATTGTCCCTGTTGTGGCACTGATTCTCTCCTCTTCTTTTGAAGGGTACGCCTGGAATCAAGCTTCTGTTTCAGGGCTTCTGCTTGTTGTTGGAGGCAATTATCTTGCGCTTAAAAGAGCCGGTATGGTCAGAGCCTGATTTACCTGACTTGAACCTGCCATGATTTGTATCTTGATTCCAGGCTTTAATACCGCTATATCTATAATGATGAACCTGTAAAAAGTCCGATTTTGGCAATTTTTGGGTCGTAACATACTGAAATTATATATAGCGACTTTGCCATTTTTGACTTTTTACGAGACCATCTATAATGGGTTATAAAAAAGATGGGGTATAAAAAAGGAGAGATGTATGGTCCCTGATCAACGATCACTGTTCAATATTCCAGAGAACATCAGTTATCTCAATTGTGCCTATACATCATCTTTGTGGTTTAAAATATGCAGATTTTAAATCCATCCAGGTGGTATCTGCATCCGGTTTTTATTTTTGCATGTTCCATTCTGGCCCTTGCTACATTCCTTGTTGTCACAATCAGCTGGTATATGGAAATTACATCAGCCCTTGAAGTAATTATCCTGAAATTTCATATTGATCCCAAGTTGATTTTTCCTTCAAAAACAGGGATGACAATAATGGTTTTAAGTGCTTTAATCGTTGTCGTGCTGATTGGAATTCTTCTTGCATTTGTATATTATCAGAAAACGGTTAATCTTTTCAGACTGCAGCATAATTTTATATATAATTTTACCCATGAGCTCAAAACACCTGTCACTTCAATGAGAATCTATCTTGAGACTTTTATCAGACATGAACTTCAATCCAGTGAAGTAAAAAAATATAGTGAAACCATGCTGGAAGATATTAACCGTCTGACAGAAAACATTAACAGTATTCTTGATCTTGCCAGAATTGAAAGCCAGAATTTTGGTTCTGAAATCACCAGGGGGAGTTTGATAAAACTGGTTGAAGATTTTTGCAGTAAAAATGCATCTTTTTTTCGTGATCTGGATATTGAAATAGAGAATCAGGCCGGCAGTGGAATGGTCTATCCTGTATATCTCTTTCTGTTTGAGATGCTCTTAATGAATATTATCTCCAATGCCATAAAATATAATGAATCTGACGAACCAAAACTTGTGATCCGGTTTAGAAATTTTATACAGAAAGTGACCATTGAATTTATTGATAATGGCATCGGTGTTGAAAAAAAAGAGGCAAAAAAAATTTTCAGGAAATTTTATCAAGCCGGTCGTTATAAGACAGATGATATTTCAGGATCAGGACTTGGGCTCTATCTTGTTTCCAGCATTTCAGCCATCCACGGATGGAGGGCTTCGGCTGAAAGTAAAGGCAGGGGAGAGGGAACCACATTTAAAATCACCATTCCAAAGGCAGGTATTGGCAATGTCAGGGAGAAAAATCTATGGAAGCGATTGACAAAAAGCGTATCCTGGTCATAGAAGACGACGCCCATATTGCAGATGGAGTCAAACTGAACCTCTCCATTCAGGGCTATCAAGTGAAAATTGCTCAAGATGGTATTGAGGGACTTGAATTGTGGCAGTCATGGAATCCTGATCTGATTATTCTTGATATTATGCTGCCGATGATTGACGGATTTTCCATTTTACAGACCCTTCGCAGGGAAGATGAAAAAATACCTGTACTGATTCTCTCTGCAAGAGGGGATACAAAAGATAAAGTAAAAGGGCTTAAATATGGTGTGGATGATTATCTGTCAAAACCTTTTGATCTTGAAGAATTTATGCTGAGGGTTGAGCGCCTGCTTAAAAAAACAACCTGGTATAAGGATGATAAAAAAAACAGCAGCCAGGATTATGAAATATTTGAAGGCAGCGAGTATGATTTTGGAAATAATCATATTGATTTTGTCACATTCAAAGCAATCTGTGAGGCCGGTGAGATTGTTTTGACAGAGCAGGAGATTGTTCTGATTAAACTTTTTATTGGAAACAAGGGTAAACCTTTATCCCGGGAAATGCTGCTGTCAGCCGGCTGGGGATATTCCAAAGATACCAGCACAAGGACAGTGGATAATTTTATTGTCAGATTTAGAAAATATTTTGAAGAAAATCCCAAGGAACCGGTTTATTTTGTAAGCAGGAGATCTGTAGGGTATGTGTTTGACCATGATTAGCGTAAAAGTCAAATACCGTGCGACCGTCAGCCTTCCCGGGGGGTACTTGAGCCGCTTGCTTTTTCTTTAGCCTCACGTTCAGGTTCAACAATACCTGTCACGCGAATATCTCTTGTTCTCTTTTAAAGTTAAAAATTCAATCTGAAACAAGGGATAAGACATAATCATCAATAAATGTCGAGTACACATTTATATGGATCTGCTTTTTATTGTGCCAGATCTTACTGTCAATGACTTCCACCTTGTGAAGGCTTTCATTAAACCCTCTTTTTATCAGTTTTAAATAGGCCTCCTTTAGGGTCCAGTTTTTAAAAATTGAGCCGGCATTATCTTCTAAATGTTTGATTTCATTTTTTGTAAATGCTGTTTTTAAAAACCAGGCATCCGGTTTTTTTGCAATTTTCTCAATATCAATCCCAATGGTTTTCTTTGTGTTCCGGCAGCATGCTGCAGCTGTATAGTTATTGCTGTGGGAGAGTGAAACAGAAATATCTGGATGGTGGGTCAAAAAAGGGGCGCCTTCATCAAGGCAGGAAATTGTTATTTCACTTAAGGGGTTCTGCTGTGAGAAGTGATATTGAATCATACGCTTTACAAGATATCTTCCGCTTATCCACTCTATCTGTTTTTTCAGTGCTTTAAAACCATTAACTGTTTCAATTTCTTCACTGTTTAAAAAGGGTTGTCGGAAATCCTTTTTATCAAATAGGCGGTTTTTCACCTCTGTGAAATCCGGAAGACTCTCTTTGTAAAATATGGATTCCATTATGGTGGGGATTTTAGCATACCAGATAATGATGTCGCTTTCTGGGTATAAGATACCGACTCTTACGTCGTTTTGAAAAATTGAAGTCATATCAGTTTTATACAGTACAACCATCTGTTTGACAATCTTTTAACCTGTTGAAATAGTTTGTGTATGATGTTATAAAAATATGATGTGCATCTGTTTTTCTGTTTTAAAGAGGAGAGATGATGGATTCCATCAATGAAAAAAAGTCAGTAGATCCTTTCCCATATGAAGCTCTCAGCAGATTCAGGAATACCGCTTTTCAAAAATATGAAAAAAAATCTGATTTTTCTGCCCGATCATATGATAACCGGGACCGTATATCTGATATCGCGGCCTCCCTGCAATCCAAGCTTGGATTTTTTCAGACCAGACTTCTATCCAGTTCATTCTTATCTGGTGACTTCTCCTGGCAGGTAAAAACTGCAACAACGTCGGATTCTGACAGGCTTCTGGCAAAAGCGGATTCCAATGCCAGAGAAAAAGACTTTTCTGTTGAAATTGACTCTCTTGCAACGACCAGAACGGCTCGAAGTGATCGGTTTGCCAGCAGTGATGCAAGCTTACTGGAAACAGGCACCTACTCCTACGCTTTAAGCATAGGTTCTGACTCCTATGCCATTGAAGTTGATGTGGAGAACAAGATGGGTGCGCCTGCGACAAACCGTTCAGTTCTGCTGGATGTTGAAAGATCCATTAACAGGCTTGGTGTTGGAGTTAAAGCAGAACTTCACGACAAAAAAGTCAGGGATTATAACC
>CAYZCC010000141.1:0-5849 GCA_964476805.1 uncultured Desulfobacula sp. | reverse complement strand
TGGTTCGATCCCAGCCGGGCGCACCCGGCAGGAGACTTTGGAATAGAAACTATAAACTATAAACAAGAGAGTGGAAACAAGAGAGTGGAGACAAGGGAGTGGAGACAAGGGAGTGGAGACAAGAGAGTGAAAGTCGGAAACAAGAGAGTGGGAACTGGAAATTTGACAGGTTAGTTTATGGAGTCTCTGCTTAAAATAGGTCTGATAAGTTATCGCAGTAACCCTCACTGCGGTGGGCAGGGCGTATATATCCGCCACTTAAGCCAGGCTTTGAGTGACCTGGGTCATGAGGTTGAAGTGATTGCCGGCCCGCCTGATCCCATGATAAACAACAGTGTCAAGCTGACCATGCTGGAAACCCTGGATCTTTACAATCCAGAAGATCTTTTCAGGACTCCCGGGTTTCATGAATTGAAAAATCCCATTAATTTAATCGAGTGGCTGGATATCTCCACCATGGGTTTTCCTGAACCGCTCACCTTTGGAATGAGGGTCAAACAACACCTTAAAAATACCGGGAAAACGTATGATATCATCCATGATAATCAGAGTCTCTCTTACAGCATTCTCTCTCTTTCAAGGAGGATGCCGGTTACGGCAACGATTCATCACCCCATGACAGTGGATCGAAGAATTGCCGTGCAGAGTACAAAATTTTTCCTGAAAAAAGTCAAGGCATTGCGGTGGTATTCATTTATCACTGTCCAGAAATATGTTGCCCGGAGATTGTCAAGCATTATCACGGTTTCAAAAGCAGCACAAAAAGATATTGCAAAAGAGTTTAATATTCCTGAATCAAGGTTTTCAACTATTCCCATCGGTATTGATACAAACAGCTTTTATCCCGTGGAAACCATAAAAAGGCAGCCCAACCGCATGATTGTGACAAACAGTGCAGACACCCCTTTAAAAGGGCTTTATCATCTTTTGTATGCCATAAAAAATATTGTAAAAAAACGCCGGGTCAAGTTGATTGTCATTGGCAGTCCAAAAAGAAAGGGTGGCATTGAAAAATTGATTAAAAAACTTGATATTGGGCAATATATTGAATTTACCGGTCGTATTGGTCATGAGCAGTTTGTAAAAGAGTATGCCAAAGCAGGCATTGCTGTTATACCCTCCCTGTACGAAGGTTTTGGACTGCCGGTAGGAGAAGCCATGGCATGCAGAATACCTGTGATCTGCACCACAGGCGGTGCTTTATCAGAAGTGGCAGGTAATGCCACAAAATTGGTACCGCCCGGCAGTGCAAAAGCTTTGGAAAAAGCCATTCTGGAATTAATGGATGATCCTTCCAAACAAGAAGAGCTTGCCCAAAAAGGGTATGACAGGGTGCGAAAGGAGTTTACCTGGGAGAAAACTGCGATAAGGACTGCTCAGGCTTATAGAGAATCTATTGATGCTTACCATTCGTTTTAACAAACTTGATATAAAACCCCATGACAGAATACTGGATATTGGGTGTGGTGAAGGCAGACATACCATAAAAGCCTGTCAGCAGGATAAAACCATGTGTGTTGGCGCCGATTTCGGATTTCAAAGTCTTGTTAAAACAAAAAAGAAAATAGAATTCCACCAGGCTTTTGATGATTTTGTCTGCCAAAGCGTTGATCTTTCATGTATGGATGTAACCAATTTACCCTTTTATAACAGCAGTTTTGATATTGTTATCTGCTCTGAGGTTTTAGAACATATTCAGGATGACATAAAAGCCATCCAGGAGCTTGTAAGAATTGTAAAGCCCGGGAAAACCCTTGTTGTTAGTGTCCCAAGATTCTGGCCGGAGAAAATATGCTGGCTTTTGTCAGATGAGTATTTTAATGCCAATATGGGGCATGTCAGGATCTATCGAAAAGATGCTTTGATAAAAAGGTTTGAATCACAGGGTGTTGAACTGTTTGCCCTGCATTATGCCCACAGTATTCATACCCCGTTCTGGTGGCTTAAATGCCTGGTGGGGCCAGGCAGAACAGATTCAAAAACAGTCAATCTTTATCACAGACTGCTTGTCTGGGATTTGATGAAAAAACCAAAATTAACTTCTTTTATTGACAGGCTGCTGAATCCCATCCTTGGGAAAAGCGTGGTTCTCTATTTCAAAAAATTCTGAGAAATGGTAGATAAATTTAAGCAATGGAAGATTTTTCTATGATTAAACAGGCGGGTTTTATTTTAATAATTTTGGTTGGTTTGTCAATGATTCAATCATGTGCCACATCAAAAAAGAGCATCATGAGACAGGATCCCCTGATGGGTGAAATAGTCAGCACAAAAACAGGCAGGATGGTTGATTTTA
Organism: uncultured Desulfobacula sp.; assembly: GCA_964476805.1. GTDB lineage: Bacteria > Desulfobacterota > Desulfobacteria > Desulfobacterales > Desulfobacteraceae > Desulfobacula. Next base: position 3,553 of record CAYZCC010000141.1, on the reverse strand, counting down.
ACGCTTTGATGAAAGATATCAGTTCCCATGATGTTATATACCTGTCTGAAAAACACGACAATCCTGAACACCATAATATTCAGCAGAGAATAATCCATGGTTTGATTGAAAAGAGAATCCAGCCGATCCTCGGGTTTGAATTTTTTTCAATGGATGACACACCGGATCTGTTGAATTTTATTGATTCAGGCAGGGCGGACCACTCTGAAAAAATAGAAAAAATTATCGAGGCTGAACTGAGAAGCAGACTGGGCTGGGAGAGTCAGTCAGACAAGATATGGAAATACTATTTTGATCTTTTAACCATTGCAAAACAGAAAAATATTCAAGTGGCAGGGATTGATCTGCCAGCAACTTTGAAAAAAAGGATTACGCGCAAAGGCATTGATCATATATCTCCCATTGAAAAACAGATGGTTTTTTCAACGCACCTGTCTGACAGAGCCTATCAGGAATACATGTTTTCCATATTTAAATCCGTCCATTGCGGCATGGGAAATGAACAGATGCTGTCAAACCTGTATGATACCTGGCGGGCGAGAAATGATAAGATGGCACTCTCCATTACGCAGCTTGTCAAACATGGCAATGGCCCTGTGGTTATTATAATTGGCGGCGGCCATACAGAATATGGCCTTGGGGTCATAAGCAGGGTGAAGAAGATTGATAAAAATATGACACAAGTCAACATTGCACTGCAGGAAATCAGTGTGAAACCATCAGACCTGTCACAATATCTAAGCCCTCTTGAACTTAAAGGCTTTCATAAAAAACCGCCAGCAGATTTCCTATGGTTCACAAAGAGAGTCTCCTATGAAGACCCCTGCAAAGAGTTTAAAAAATCTTTAGAAAAGATGAAAAATCTTCATAAAAAAAATGTTGACGTTCGTAATGGCGAATATGTATTCGAGAATCAATAGACTTGGCTGACCCGGATTAGTTTTAGGTAACACTTTTAATTTCAAAATCAGCATATGCTGCCATTCCGTGCTCCCCGAAATCAAGGCCGCCCATTTCCTCTTCTTTATCAACCCGGATACCCAAGGTTACTTTTAGGACATAGAAAATAACAAAGGCCGATAGGAAACAGGGTATGGCATAGGCAATCACGCCTATGAGCTGTGTCATTAAAAAATGATTTGCACTAAAAATACCCACTGCCAGTGTCCCCCAAATACCGCAAACAAGGTGAACGGACAACGCACCCACTGGGTCATCAATTTTTAACCTGTCAAATCCCATAACTGATACAACGACTAACATTCCTGCAATAAACCCAATAACAATTGAACTCATTACACTTACCACATCTGCGCCTGCGGTAATGCCGACCAGGCCGGCCAAAGATCCATTAAGGGCCATAGAGAGATCCGGTTTTTTCTGTATAATCCAAGAAAGAAGAATCGCACCCATGATACCAGCTGCAGCGGCCAGCGAAGTGGTTACAAAAACGAACGATACTGCCTCGGGATCAGCAGAGAGGACCGATCCCCCATTAAAACCGAACCAGCCTAACCATAAGATAAACACACCGATTGCAGCCAGTGGCATACTATGTCCCATAATCGGTTTAATGCTGTTTCCTACATATTTACCCAGGCGTGGTCCCAGGAGCAACACGCCTGCCAGGGAAGCCCACCCACCAACAGAGTGAACCAATGTCGATCCGGCAAAGTCATAAAAACCCATGGCATCCAGCCAGCCACCGCCCCATTTCCAGCTGCCGACCCATGGGTAAATCAATGCGACATAAATGGTAGAAAAAATTAAAAAACTATGAAGTTTAATCCGTTCAGCGACAGCCCCGGAAGCAATAGTTGCAGCGGTAGCTGCAAACATTGCCTGAAATATAAAATCAGTCCAGTAGGTATAATTACCAACACCATTATCCGCAGCAATCATCATATTTTCCGGACTGACGCCGATCCCGAAACCTGCGAAACCTAAAAATCCGGAAATAGAAAAATCGCCCGGATACATTAAATTAAATCCCATGGCGGCATATGTTAAAAGTCCAATGGCGATAATAGCGATGTTTTTAAAAAGAATATTGACGGTGTTTTTGGCCCGGGTTAACCCGGCTTCAAGACTTGCAAACCCAAGATGCATGATAAAAACCAGGAAAGTGGCAACCAGCATCCATGTGTTATTTGCAACATAAGTGGCTGCAGCTCCTGTAATTTCGGCAACCCCATCAGCTGCCAGTGCAGAACCTGGAATAACGGTCAGTGTCATTGCCAGTGGTAAAACATTTTTATTTAATTTTGATACTTTCATTAGATCCTCTCTAATTTTTGATCATTCCATCATTATACTAAATCGCTGCGTTGCCGGTTTCTCCAGTCCTAATCCGGCAGACGGCATCTAATGGTAAAATAAATATTTTCCCGTCCCCGATTTTTCCTGTTTTGACGCTTTTGATTATTGACTCAACGACCTTATCAACTATGTCTTCATTGACCACAATTTCAACCTTGACTTTAGGAACAAAATCAACTTCATATTCTGCCCCTCGATAGACTTCTTTATGTCCTTTTTGCCGCCCAAATCCCTTTACCTCGGAAATCGTCATACCCTGGACGCCAATAGTGGCCATCGCTTTTTTAAGTTCATCAAGTTTAAACGGTTTGATGACGGCCTCAATTTTTTTCATTCTTCCTCATCCTTTCGTGTTCTTTTAATAACCGTGTTAATAAATCCCTTATGAAATTTTACTTTATTCAGATTAATATTTTATCGATAAGGGTATGTCAATTATATTATTACATTTTTGAAATTATATTAATAAATAAATGTAATAATATAATTTTATCACAAACTTTAATGTTGTGTTTCGTGGGTTTGTTTTTTGACACAAACTACCATTATTTGACATCGTTTTATCCATAGTCGCTATTTAGCATATAGGGGTGTCCGTTTCAAATTGGGGCTACTTCACTGGCCGACCACGAAAGTATAAGCCATTAGAGCCGCCAAAGAACAAGCAGAAAAATTTTATTATAGGCTAACAATAAGTATCAACAAAGTTAAAGTTGACACAAAAGGTAAAAAATAATACTTTGTATATACTGGTTTTAAACCAAATACAGAGGATTTTAACAATGGAAATGGTTATTAAAAAATGGGGTAACAGTTTGGCTGCCAGAATACCGACAGCAATAGCAAAATCCCTGAAAATTGACGTTGATCAAAAGGTTAAAATAGAGGCCAAGGAGGGCAAAATTGTTTTAACCCCGATTAAGGAACAGGAATATAACCTTGACGATCCCTTAAAGGGTTGTCCCAAAAAAGCAATCAAGCTTGATGATGCAGATAGAGAATGGTTAGACGCTGATCCGGTAGGTAAAGAGATATGGTAAAAAAATATATTCCCAAAAGAGGGGATCTTGTCTGGATGAATTTTGATCCGGCAGCAGGGCATGAACAAAAGGGTAAAAGACCGGCTTTGATTCTTTCTCCGGAAAGCTTCAATAAAGTTTTTGGCCTGGCCCTGGCTGTTTTAAGTTAATGCTCCTTCCATCTGCTTTAAATCGGGTCGGTGGTCTTTGCTAAA
>CAYZCC010000140.1:1525-5932 GCA_964476805.1 uncultured Desulfobacula sp. | reverse complement strand
ATCACTTGAGTCCTGAGTGGAATATGATATGTGATCAGGAGGAACTCCCAGGCACTCTAAATATTGCAGATCAACACTCATAATAAAACAAAGGAAAAAAAAGATGGATAATAAAATAATTATAACAGCAGCAATTACAGGTTCTGTCCATATTCCAACCATGAGTGATGCACTTCCCATAACCCCTGATGAGATTGTGGAGGATGCGGTCAAAGCCCATGAAGCGGGTGCTGCCATTGCACACATTCATGTCCGCAATCCTGAGACAGGTGAACCCTCACCAGACCCGGATCTTTTTGTGGAAGTCCATGAAAAAATCAAAGCAAGATGTAACATGGTACTGCTTCCCACCACAGGCGGGGGCATGAACCAGACCACTGCTGAAAAACTGATCCCCATAAAGAGACTTGAACCCGAGATGTGCTCTTTTGATCCAGCACCTTTTAATTTTGGTATTTTTCAGATTGCAGAACGTTTTAAAGAGTATAAATATGATTGGGAGCCAAAATATCTGGAGCTGGTTAAAAATGTTACCTTCAGACCCACATTTAATGATGATGAAATATATGGAAAAACATTCCTTGAAATTGATACAAAGCCTGAACTTGAAATGTATGAACTCGGTCATGTTTCCTATGTAAAATGGCTTCTCGAGGAAAATCTTTTAAAACCGCCTGTCCATCTACAGTTTGTATTTGGCCCCATGGTAGGCTGGATGACACCTTCGGTCAAACATCTTGTGCTCATACATGACGAGGCTAAAGAAATTCTGGGAGAAGATAATTTTACCTGGTCTGTTGCAGCCGGCGGCCGCTTTCAGATTCCCATAACAACTACGGCCATGGCAATGGGCGCGCAAAATGTAAGAGTGGGCCTTGAAGATTCTATTTATGCGGGTAAGGGAATCATGGCAAAAGCAAGCGCAGACCAGGTCAATATGGTAAGAAGAGTTGCCAGGGAGATGAGCCTTGAACCGGCAACTTCTGATGAGACCAGGGAGATACTTGGACTTAAGGGACTTGACAAGGTCAACTTTTAGTGTGTCTGATCGAAAACTCACCCATCCACATTAATTTTTAAACTTACAGATAAAGGGAGGCTAAAAATTGAATTATTCCAGTTATGCTTCAACTCATGCCCGTCATAATCCAGACAAGATCAGCCTGATTGAAAGGACCCCGGATACAGGGGAGAGACGCTCTTTGACCTGGAAGGAATTTAATGACGAGATCAACAGAACAGCAAATTATCTTTCAAAGGAGCTTGAGGTCAAGCATGGAGATTTTGTCATGCACCTTCAAAACAATTCCTTAGAGTGGGTAGTCACATATTATGCAATTATCAGACTGGGTGCTGTTGTTGTCCCCTTGAATTTCCGCTTTGAAAGTTCAGATGTCCTCTATGCTGCTGGCGTGTGCAACCCGGATGTATTTATTCTTGGATCTGAATTTTTAAGGGTTGTCCAGCCTGTTCAAGATCAGCTGACGACAATTAAAAAATATATTTGTGTGGGAGATGATGTCCCAGGGGATATGACAGATTTTAAACTTGTCCAGAAGTATCAGGACACAGAAGATGCCCTTGTTGAGGTTGAGAGGGATCACTCCCTTGCCATGATGTTTACTTCCGGAACCACAGGAAAGCCAAAACCTGTTCTTCACACCCACTTCTCCCTGAATAATATAGCTATTGCAAACGGCATGACCTATTTTGTTCAAAAAGATGATAATTATCTTATTTTTCTCCCCCTTTATCACTCTGGAACAATGTTTCTATGGGCGCCTTTTTACGCAGCAGGCGCCGCTGGAACCATCATAAAGGATTTTAAAAATCCAAACTGGATAATCGAAGCCATTGATGAAGAAAAATGTACGGACACGCTCTTTGTTGTTCCCATCGGCATTGCAATTTTAAATGCCATTGACAAAGGTGAGCTGAATCTCTCTGATTATGATCTGTCATCATGGAAATATATGGAAATAGGCGCCCAGCCGGTTCCTTTCGATATTATTAAAATGCTTGTGCACAAACTTCCATGCAAAGTTTCCAATATATATGGAATAACAGAAGGCGGCGGTGGCGGCACCTTCAACCTCTATCCAGAGGATGTACTTGAAAAACCCGGTTCCATAGGAAAACCAACCTTTGGCGTTGAAGCTAAAGTTATAGACCCGAAAGGTAATGAACTTCCAGCAGAAGAAGTTGGAGAACTTGTATTCAAAACTCCGAGAATGATGCGCGAATACTTTTCCAACCCTGAAAAAACAGAGGATACGCTGAAAGATGGATGGTTGTCCACTGGAGATCTGCTAAAAACAGACAAAGACGGCTATTTTTATATGATTGACCGAATGAAAGATATGGTGACAAGCGGTGGAGAAAATATCTTCCCTGTGGAGATTGAAGATGCGCTGATGGATCATCCGGATATTGATGATGTTGCATGTATTGGATACCCTGATGAGAGACTTGTTGAGATCGTCCTCGCAGTTGTTCAGCTCAAGGAAGGCAAACAGCTGACAGAGGAGGATATTATTGAATTTGCAAAATCAAAACTCTCCATGTACAAAGTGCCACGCAAGGTTATTTTTGATCAGGTGCCGAGAAATCCGACTGGAAAGCTTATGAAACCACGGCTCCGAGAGAAATATACAGGAAGAAAAGAGGCATTTAAGAAATTAGATTAATTTTTACCTTGATTTATAATGTAGCTGTAATGTAGCTTTTTATTAAATGTGGTAATTTATTTTGTTATAGGGTATTCTGTACCAGTTCCTTAAAACAGGTTGTGAATGAAGGCCGCTTTATAAAAAATGCCTCATCTATTTATGATTATTAATTTTAGGAGGATGTTCCATGAAAAAATCTAAACTTTGTTTTATTATCGCAAGTGTGTTTTTGCTAATGTCAGTCATGTCAACTGCTGTAATGGCCAAGGATTTGACTTTATCATCCTGGCTGCCACCCAAACATCATGTTGTAACAGGCATGATTCAGCCATGGATAGATAATGTAAAAGAGGCAACCGACGGCAGAGTAAGTATTAAAATTCTTCCCAAAAAACTGGGCGCAGTTCCAGCTCATTTTGACCTTGCTAAAAATGGTATAGCTGACGTGACCTATGGTTGTAATTCATATACGGCGGGACGATTTGATCTATCACAATTTACAGAGCTTCCTTTTCTCGGCAATAAAGCGGAACCTTTATGTGTGGCATATTGGCGCACCTATCAAAAATATTTTGCCAAGGCTGACGAATATAGAGGTGTCAGACTTTTAGGTATGTTTGTTCATGGACCCGCATCTATTCACAATTCCAAAAAAAGAATTGACTCTGTTGCCGATCTAAAAGGCATGAAATTTCGTGTTCCAGGCGGTATTGCGGCAGAACTCTCGAAAATGATGGGGATAGTCGGACTTCAAAAACCGGCATCTAAAAGTTATGAAATCCTTTCCCGCGGCGTAGCAGATGGTATCCTATTCCCAAAATCATCAATCAAAGCTTTTAACTTAATAAAACTGGTTCCATATACAACAATTGTTCCTGATGGGTTATACAACTTCAGTTTCTTTTTGGTTATGAACAAAGATAAATTTAAAAGCTTCTCTGCAAAAGATCAAAAAGCGGTGTTGAGAGAATCTGGTGAAAAATTTGCCAAAATTGCTGGTAAAACCTGGGATAAAATGGATAAGGTTGGACTTGACGCAATCAAAGCAGCCGGCAATGATGTTATTACAGCTTCCCCGGAATTTATTGCACAAATTAAACCTCTTGCCGCCAAAGTGGAAGCAGACTGGATTAAAAAAGCGAATGCCAAGGGAATTGATGGTGCTGAAGCACTTAGATATTTCCGTGAACAGGTAAAAAATTACTAACAGATGGAAGCAATGGGAAAAACCATTAAAGCGCCCGGTACTTCACCGGGCTTGCGGGATATAATAGATAACCTGCTGCATGCTGTTATAGGGCCCATTGTCTCAATTGTCCTGTTTTTTATGATGTGTCTGACATTTGTGGATGTAGTTGGGCGATATATTTTTAACTCACCCGTATTTGGAGGTCTTGAATTAACAGAGTTCTCCATGGCAATTGTCATTTTTCTCGGGCTGACTCTTCTGTGCTGTGAAGAAAAACACGTTGTGGTTGATATTTTTGACAATTTTGTGCCAGAAGGCATAAAAAAAATTCAAACTGTCACGGTTAATATTGTGAATTTTATTGTCATGGGTGTCATCAGCTGGCAATTATGGATCAAGGCTGGCGAAGCAATGGAATACGGAGACAGGACTCAGTTTCTGTCACTGCCGATGGGCCCGTTAATGTATTTCATGTCTATCATGACAGGCATATCAAGTGTGATCATGCTGCTTATCATGGTGAACTCAATTAAAACACCAGATAAAACA
>CAYZCC010000140.1:0-1425 GCA_964476805.1 uncultured Desulfobacula sp. | reverse complement strand
TAAAACACCAGATAAAACAATGAAGAGCTGATACTATGGAAGCGTCTTTATATGGTTTTGCAGCTCTTTTACTCCTGGTTTTCATGAGAATCCCCATTGCTTTTGCAATGGCCCTGGTGGGGGTTGTCGGCTTTGCCCAGGCAACCAATTACACTTCATCCCTGGCCATGCTGGCCCAGGTGGCGTCTGAGACCGGCATGTCCTATGGTCTGTCTGTTGTGCCTCTTTTTATTCTCATGGGTAATCTTGTAACGGAATCAGGTCTCTCCCATAAACTTTATAATGCTTCCTATGCCTTTTTGGGGCACAGGAAAGGCGGACTTTCAATGGCGACTATTGTGGCATGCGGCGGATTTTCCGCCGTATGCGGCTCTTCTCTTGCAACAGCTGCAACCATGAGCAAAGTTGCCATGCCCTCCTTCAGGAAATTCGGGTATGCTGACAGCCTTTCCACCGGCTCCATTGCTGCCGGCGGAACCCTTGGCATACTCATACCGCCCAGTGTTATCCTGATTATTTACGGTATCATGACTGAAACAGACATCGGGCAGTTGTTTGCTGCCGGGGTTTTGCCGGGACTTCTTGGCATTACCTGTTATCTGGGTGCCGTTATTGTCACAACAACAATTAATCCTGACCTTGGCCCGAGGGGCGAACGCACCACATGGCCGGAAAGATTCAGAAGTCTTAAAGATGTTTGGGGAGTGCTGCTGCTGTTTGTGATTGTAATGGGCGGAATTTATGCAGGTATTTTTACGCCCACAGAAGCTGCCGGCATCGGTGCCACAGGTGCATTTTTCTTTATCTGGGGAACCGGCACGCTGACAATAAAAGTATTGAAAAACGTCCTGATTTCTTCCGCAACTACCACGGCAATGATTTTTACCATATTAATCGGCGCCTTGACGTTTGCAAACTTTGTAAATGTTGCGGGTATGCCGCATGCCCTTTCAGATTTTGTACTGCAATGGGATATTGCACCGGTTTTTATCGTACTGATTTTGATATTGATCTATGTTGTCCTGGGCTGTGTGCTGGAAAGCCTTTCAATGATAATGCTCACAGTTCCTGTATTCTATCCAATGATGCAGGTATTGGGATATGACCTGATCTGGTTCGGGATCATCGTGGTTTGTGTTACCGAAATCAGCTTGATCACCCCGCCGATCGGCTTAAATGTATTTGTACTTAAGGCCGTACTGACTGATGTAAAAATCGGTACTATTTTTAAAGGTGTGACGTCTTTCTGGATAGCAGATATTGTCCGGTTAACCCTTCTTGTTTTATTCCCGGGAATTTCACTATTTCTGGCTCGTTTGATGATTTAACTCAGGACAGCTGAAGATAAACAAAAAAGAATTTATACTATGAAAGCCGGAATTTACTACGATCAAAGCGTTGTTAATCGATTATAAATTTCCAGGA
>CAYZCC010000139.1:5393-5977 GCA_964476805.1 uncultured Desulfobacula sp. | reverse complement strand
CTGCAACAGAGAATATACACTTTTTTGAGATACTTTATATCCTTTGAGACGAAGCGCTTTTGATGATTTATAGGTGCTTTGGCATGTCCAACGCAGTGGAGACTCAGGATCTCTACGAGCTGCAGGATCAATTAACTGATCCAGTTCTTTAATCAATGCAGGATTTTTATCAACAAGACGTTTTCGACCGCCCCCTGATTTTCGGACACGATTGGCATTATTATCTGTTTTACGTGCATTTATAATTTCTTTTTTCCCTTTACTTATGGTACCCCGGGAAATGCCAGTCTCCTTGCTGACAATAGTATCTCCTCCTCGTCCATTAGTAACTGCCTCAGAAGCGGCCAGAAGTCTTTTATCTTTTTCAGATAAATAAGCAGTCATAAGCTCATGTCTTTGTTTGACTTGAGCAATAAGTATTTGCTTTTGTGATGCATCCATGCTCTCATTAATAATACACAACGAGAGTAAAAATCAAGATGACTATAAAATTTATTTTTACTTATTGACTTAGCTAAAAAATTGTACTTTTTTGCAAGGCGTACAGGTGCATTACCTGAAAAATCAGATTATAACATGCAATT
>CAYZCC010000139.1:3612-5383 GCA_964476805.1 uncultured Desulfobacula sp. | reverse complement strand
CAATTTTATTTCATATAAAAGCTTTTAACCGCCGCTGTTTTAAATTAACTGCAGTTTATGCCTTTCAAAAATTTATCCAGGGATAGTGTACCCCGTTCAAGTTATTATCGCAAAGGCCTGGCTTCCACTTTCGCTCGCAGCCGGGGCAAATCTGAGTGCCGGGTTGTGATACAAAATTACGGACAATTTCAAAAATGGGAAATGTCGCTTAAATTGAATGAAAAATTGTCTTGACATTTTGGCCCACTATATATAGGATGGATGTGCTTAGATTAGAGCCTGACTGAAGAACAAATAAAAAAGGAGAGTTTAAAGGTGATTGAATTAACAGATTCTGCAAAAGAGCAGATTGATGGATATTTCCAGGGTAAAGAACCCACTCCTGTTAGAATTTTTCTCAATTCAGGTGGTTGAGGCGGTCCATCTCTTGCCATGGCTCTGGATGAGCCAAAAGATACAGATGATACCTTTGAAATTAAAGGACTGACATTTGTTGTCGATAAAACTTTTATGGAAAATGCAAAGACGATTAAAATTGATTTTACAGGAATGGGTTTCCATCTGGATTCCAATATTGAGCTTGGACAGTCAGGCTGTTCAGGTTGCGGTACAGGAACCTGCTGATAATAAAAATTTTTAGTTCTTTTAGATTAAAAGGTGCTCAGTATTAAATGGGCACCTTTTTTTATGGTTTAATCAGTGTCTGGACGAAAACCTGAAAATATCTGGAGTATAATGAAAAGAATATCTGATTTTTTTACTCTATTTTTAGTTACTATTTTTTTACTCATTTCTGCGGCATCATGTAAAGAGAAAGAGCCAAGCCCCAGTGAACTTGCTGTGGGCAACTGGGTTCAGTCAAAAAAAATGGCGCATATCCTCTGGGTAACCAATCCAAAAGGGGAGTGGAATTCTTCTGTCAAAATTTTAGATGTAGCCGGTATTGTTATATCAAAGGGAAGTGCCAAGGGAACCTGGCAGATTGCTGAGAATCAGATGATTGTTACCGTTCTGGAATCTGAGGTCGATAAAATATGGGAAAAAAATACCACCCTTTTTTTTGATATTGTTGAGGTTACTGAATCCACGATGCAGCTCAGAGAGGAATCAGGCCGTATATCTGCCTGGCAAAAGACAATCAGTCAAAAAAGTGTGACTTCTGAAACTTTGAACAATATTCTACCCATTTCTCCCATGGTGGTTAATTTAAATAAAAACAGATCAAACGATAAAGATCGGTATCTGTGTCTGAATATGAACATGATACTTGAGGAAGTGATGGCGGAACAGGAGATCCTTGCAATTCATCCAAAAGCAAGGGAAGCGGCTGTTGTTTTCTTAAGCTCTCTGGTGTTTGATGATGTGAAAGACTTCACAGGCATTGAAGAGCAGAATAAAAAACTGGTTGCTGTATTAAATCCTTATATGAAAGGTATGATTAAAGAGATTATTATTGAACACACCATAGTTGAAGAGACTTCCACAGAAGAGGGCGAGGGATCTGAAGATACTGAGGAGTCTAAATAGCAGCCAGTCAAAATTAAAAAAAACAGTAGAGCAGCTTTTCACAGTTCAAAGCTTAAAAATGTTCAATCAATTCAATCTTTCGACTTTACGGCAATTACCACCCCTTTTTTAATTGAAATTGAGGCAGCAGACTCTTTAAAAACATTGCTGATGCCAAGTGAATCTCCCATCTTTATATCTGCGTTTTTCAGTGGGTATTCAAGCCCTGTAAGTGTAATACCTTTGACACTGTGTGAAACAGGGA
>CAYZCC010000139.1:0-3602 GCA_964476805.1 uncultured Desulfobacula sp. | reverse complement strand
AGGGATAATGGATAGAAGTTCTCCTGGCCGACCCTGAAGTTCAATGAAATCTGTAACAATAAAGAGTTCATTATGCCTGTCTATTATTCTGGACTTAATATTAAGCTTTGTAAGCTTTTTTAAAAGGAAAATATTAGCCAGAGTATGATCCAGCCTTGAACCTGTAACACCAAGAAACGTGATATCAGTTGCATTTTTTTTAATGGCATAGGAGAGACAAAGTTCCGTGTCGGTATAATTTTTGGTTTGAGGGAAAGTTTTGGTTTTGACCTTTTTATTTTGAAAAAATGATTGATCATCTGCATCTATTGAATCAAAATCGCCTGTCAGAATATCGGGTGTGATATTCATTTTTCGCAGGTGCCTTGCTCCGCCATCTGCGCAGAGAACCATCTGGGCATTTCTAATGATTGTTATCATATCACTGCTATATTCCATCTCACCATTTGCTACTATTACGCATTTCATGGATAATTTAGTATCATGAAAATCAAATTAAGAAAATATTATATTGATAACTTTCAATGAAATAGTTTTAATCCAAAAATCTTGACTATTTCTTCTTTAACTTATATTTTTCATGACAATGAAAGCCTTTACTATTATAGATAGATATATTTTCAGAGAACTGATATCCCCTTTTTTCATCAGTCTGTTTTTTTTAACTTTTGTTTTCCTGATGACAAGAATACCAGGAATCACGAATATGGTTGTCAACTATAATGCTGATATTGCTTCCATTGGTCTTATGATTGTCTATACACTCCCAAGATTTCTGGAGTTTACTATTCCTATGTCTGTTATGATCTCTATTCTTTTGACATTCATGCGCATGGCAGGGGACAATGAGATCGTTTCATTAAAGGGCGCAGGAGTCTCTCTTTACAAACTTTTACCCACGGTCATAGTTTTCTGTTTCACCGGTCTGTTTTTAACCATGCATGTGACTCTGTTTGGTGTTTCATGGGGAAAACTCTCCATTAAAAAAAAAAGAATTGAACTTGCAAGAACAAGTATTGATGCTGCTTTACAGGCAAGACAGTTTAACAGTGAGTTGGAAAATATCATGATTTATGTCGGCCATGTGGATATGAAAACAAAAAAGTTAAAGGATATTTTTATAGAAGACAGGAGAACAAAAGGAGTGGTAAGCATTTCCATTGCTCCCCTTGGGAAACTGATCCGGCTGGAAGAGAAGGAAATATATACCATAAGACTCTATGATGGCGTGATCAACCAGGTGGATATGGATGATAATTCTGTAAGCAGCCTTCAATTTGGTGATTATGATATCAATCTTGATTTAAACCGATTGAACAAGTCACGTGGTAAAATTTCAAAAGATCTGGATGAGAAAAGCCTTGTTGATTTGATACGGTTTATCAGAGCAGGCATTAAAGATGAATCACGTTTAAGGGAAGCACTTATGGAACTTCATGAAAAATTTTCCATTCCTTTTGCATGTCTCTCTCTTGGAATTCTTGCCTTTCCCCTGGGAATTCAATCGGCTTCCCTGCGCAAATCATCCGGGTTTACCCTTGGGATCTCTTTTTTTCTTCTCTACTATTTTCTTCTTGCAGCAGGGTGGTCAGCCGGAGAGACTGGAAATTATCCTCCAATGCTTGGCATGTGGCTGCCTAATATAATTATGGGCGGCGCAGGTATTTTCTTCCTTATTAAAAATGCAAAGGAAGAGCCGGTTCAGCTTCCCAGATTTTTAACTGCCGCCTTTCTGGCTGTGCAGATCAGGGTTAAAAAAATAAGATAGATGTCATATCTGCATAAATACTGGTTAAAAGAGTTTGTTAAATTTTTTTCAATCATTCAGCTGTTGATTCTGGTACTCTTTGTATTTATAGATTATCTATCCCGAATGGAGAAATTTTTAAATTCTGATATCTCACTTGTGGGTGCTCTGGGATATATTCTTTTAAAAGTTCCTTTCATGTTTGTACAGTTGACACCGGCAAGTATTCTGCTCGCAACAATTACTATCTTTGGCCTGATGAACAAAAATAATGAACTCCTTGCTATTAAATCAATTGGTATCAGTGGATATTCCTTGATTAAACCGGCAGTTCTGGTTGCCGTTTTATTTGCTTTACTCATGTTTTTTCTTGGAGAAACTCTGATCCCTTTTTCCATGACCCGGGCAAATTATATTAAATATAATGTAATAAAAAAGAGATATATTCACTCTTCCGGAAGAAAAGATATATGGATAAAATCGGAAGATAAACTGATTCATATTAATTTTTTTGACCCTGTTAATCAATCGGTTGCCGGTATAACAGTTACATCATTAAGAGATAATTTTGATCTGGCATCCCGTATTGATGCGCAACAGGCTTTTTATAAAGATGGGAAATGGATAGTAAAGAGTATTATAGAGCAGGTACATAAAGAAAATTCCATGGATTATGATGTCAATTTCTATGATGAAAAGATGATCGAGTGGGCATTTAAACCTGAGGACCTTGGAGAAATCGTAAAAAAATCTGAGGAGATGAGTTTTTTTGAATTAAAAGATTATGTTAGCAAGGTTGAAAAAGAGGGTTATGATGCAAGAACATATAAAGTTGATTTAAATGCTAAAACAGCCTTTCCCTTCATCTGTATCATCATGGTGCTGGCAGGTGCTGCCACCGGCATGAGACCCTTTGCCAAAAATAATATCCCGGCAGCCATTGCCATAGGTGTTGTCATTGCATTTATGTATTGGGCCATGCATGGATTTTGTTTGTCTCTTGGCTATGGCGCAGTACATCCTCCAATTATCAGTGCCTGGATAACTAATCTCTTCTTCCTGGTATTGGCTGCCCTCTATTTAATAAATACAGAATAGGTGTGGTAAGAAAAAACATTGCAGGTATAAGCATCGTGTCTAAAACTGATCTTCCCAATTGAATAAAAAATGTATTGTCAATAGCACTAAATAATGAGAATATATATGCCATGAAAGCTCAAAAAATAATATTCAATCTGTATAACTCTGCATGGAAAACAGCTGTTTTTTTCCTTAAAAACCTACCGGCATTGAAAGAGAGCTATGGGTCCAGAATATCACCTGATAATTTTAATAAAACTGACATATGGATACATGGTGCTTCTGTTGGAGAGGCATATGTTGCAATAGAAATCATAAAAAGGTTTAATCCTGATCAGCCTTTGAAAATTTTATATACGGCAACCACATCCCAGGGGCTTAAAATTATGAAATCTTTTTGTTCAAGTCATAAACTTGATTTAAATATTGATTGCAACATAAGATGGTTCCCCATTGATATGCCGGAAGTTATTGAAAAAGTAATTTTGAAAACAGCTCCTGGAATTATGGTCCTTCTGGAAACAGAACTGTGGCCTGGGCATCTTTATATGTTAAAAAAGCATAATATTAAAACCATGGTTATTAATGCCAGACTCTCCTCTAAAAGTTATCTGCGATACTTGAAAACAAGATGTATCTGGAAAAGAATAAGTCCTGAAAAAATAGCTGCAACATCAAAAAAAGATGCTGAACGATATAGTCGAATAATGGGTAACAAAACCCAGGTTGAAACAATGCGCAATGTCAAGTTTGATTCTATTTCATCAGATGGAGA
>CAYZCC010000138.1:0-5986 GCA_964476805.1 uncultured Desulfobacula sp. | reverse complement strand
GCAGATGTGGATGATAAAAATACTTCCCGGATTACAGCACTGCTTGAAAATATTGAATCTGTACGTTTTGGCGGCAGATTACTGGACGAAAATACGGCAAAGGATCTTCTGTTCAAAACAAAACAGATTGTAAAAATGATCTGTATTGTCTTGATTGGTTCTGGCGTACTCTTTTTCTCACCTCAAAAAGCAGCGGCAGATTTCACTGCCATATTTATTGAGGCTCTTGAAGACTATAAGGCGGGAAATTTCAGACAATCCGCTGAAAAGTTTGAAATAATCGCACAGAACAGTATTAAAAATCCCCACCTATATTATAATATCGGCAATGCCTATCTTAAAGCCAAAGATACTGGCCGTGCAATTTTATGGTATGAAAGAGCCAGGCGTCTGACACCAGGGGATCCTGATTTGAATTACAACCTTGAGTACGCCGACAGCCTTTTAAAGGATAAAGAAGATAACTCCTTTAAGATTATGGAGGTGCTTTTTTTCTGGGACAGCCTGATTCCTGCAAAGACAATGCAGATGGCTGCTGTTTTGTTATCCATCCTGTTTTTTACCTGGGCAGCTGTTCAGACATTAAAAAGAAAACAGATCTTTTCAGGGGTTGGAATTTTAATTTTTTCAATATTTATTCTCACTTCAGCCATCGTTTCAGTTAATTATTATGAACACTCAATCAGACTTAATGCTGTCATTGTGGCGGAGGAGGCTGTCATTCGCTCAGGGATGACAGACACATCAACAACTTTGTTTTCCCTCCATGCCGGAACAAAAGTAAGGGTGATGGAGCAGAGAGCCAGATACCTGAAAATCAAGTTCTCCAAAGATAAAATCGGCTGGATAAAAACAGATGATGCATCTATCATCTGATGACTGGCAGATTCTCTGCGGGTGGGTATCGATAAGCAGTGTTCCGCCGGATGACCCTTTTACGTTGATTGGGTAAACAGGGAACGCAAATCTGATTTTGAAAATCACTTTTTTGAGTATTTTAAAATGAATTTGCATTGAACCGCTTTATAATATAGTGTTGTACCGTTTTACTGTCTGGCGCAGGAAATGTGAATTTAGAATAGTATGATATATGGTAAAAGATGATTAAAAAAAATAAAAATAGATTGCAATGGCTTTTGAATCCAAACTGGCATGGAATTTATCAGAACACGCCTGTATTGCTGCTTGCTCTGTTTATAGGTGTATTGGGCGGATATGGAGCGGTTTTTTTTCGTTTTATTATCAAAAGTGTTCAGTTTGCATTTTATCAACACTCTGTGGATTTTCTGGAATTTGAACAGTTGATCCCATGGTATATGATTGTCGGCGTTCCAGCCTTAGGCGGGCTTATTGTGGGCGTACTTGTCCGCCTTGGAGCGCGTGAGGCAAAAGGGCATGGCGTACCGGAAGTCATGGAAGCTGTGGCGCTTAAAGACGGCTATATCCGTAAAAGAGTGGCTGTGGTAAAGATTCTGGCTTCTGCCATCAGCATTGGTTCAGGCGGATCAGTCGGGAGGGAAGGCCCCATTGTTCAGATCGGGTCCAGTATTGGTTCCACTGTGGGACAGTGGTTCAAAGTTCCCCGAAGACATCAAAAGACCCTTGTGGGGTGTGGCGCAGCAGCAGGGATTGCTGCCACTTTTAATGCACCCATTGCAGGTGTCCTTTTCTCTTTGGAGATACTCCTTGGAGAGTTCGGGGTGAGTGCTTTTTCACCTGTTGTCATATCTTCTGTCATGGCGACCACAATATCCAGGCATTATTTTGGGGATTTCCCTGCCTTTATTATTCCAGCTCATGAAATTCACAGCCTGTGGGAATTTCTTATATACCCATTTCTGGGACTCCTGTGCGGCCTGGTATCTGTAATTTTTGTCTATATTCTTTATAAATCTGAAGATTTTTTTGATGACTACCTGAAAATTCCGGATTTTATAAAACCTGCTATGGGTGGATTTCTGGTGGGTCTTATTCTTCTGCAGCTTCCCCATGTTTTTGGTGTGGGCTATGGTGGAATTAACATGGCTTTGATCAACCAGCTGCCGGCATTTATGCTGCTGGCATTGTGTATAGCCAAAATTCTTGCAACTTCCATTACAATAGGCAGCGGCGGCTCAGGAGGTGTTTTTGCGCCCTCCCTGTTTATTGGCGCCATGACCGGAGGGTTTTTCGGTTCCTGTGCCGGGATGATATTCCCCAACATAGTTGCAAATCCCGGGACTTATGCCCTGGTAGCCATGGGAGCTCTGGTGGCTGGGACAACACATGCGCCTATCACTGCTGTTTTGATCATTTTTGAATTAACCGGGGATTATAAAATTATTCTGCCTTTAATGGTCTGCTGTATTATCAGCACACTGCTGGCAATCTCAATCAAGCGTGGTTCTATCTATTCTATTAAGCTCAAGAGAAGAGGCGTTGATCTTTCAGGCGGAATGGAGCAGGGCATTTTGCAGCAGTTGAAGGTCAAAGATCATATGAGCAGCCAACTGAGTACCATTAATGAGGGTGCTGCACTTGACCGCATAATGGAGATGTTTAAAAAAAACAATGCTTCATATCTTCATATGGTTGATGCAAACGGGCATCTTAACGGAATTATATCTTTCAGAGATATCCGTCCCATTCTTGACGAAGAGATGCCGCCAGCTCTAATTATTGCAAGAGATATTGCAACTCTGGAAGTTAAGACCATTACACCGGAGGATACTATTCAGTCGGCCTTGCGCTTAATGAGTGGTAAAGGGATTTCCCAGCTGCCGGTAATAAAAGACAGAGAGAGCCGTATTCTGGTGGGCTGCCTGAGAGAGAAGAATGTCATCTCAGCCTATGACAATGAAATTTTACAGCGTGAAATGCAATAAACGGACCTGTGGCATGACGGAGATATTCAGCTTTAAATTTTTGATTTTCTTGCTATTTGACCTGGGTTATGGCATTTATAAAAGTTTTAATAAGGGTCTCAGTGAAATTTTCCGGTTTCGTCTGGGAATTAAATCAGCAGAGGAGTAAGTTTAATGGAACAGCGGTACCAGCCACGATCAGTAGAGCCTAAATGGCAGGCTTTTTGGGAAGAAAACAACGCTTTTAGAGTTAAAAAGGATACATCAAAAGAGAAATATTATCTTCTTGAGATGTTTCCATATCCATCAGGTAAAATACATATCGGTCATGTCCGCAACTATACCATTGGTGATGTTGTTGCCAGGTATAAAAGAATGAAAGGGTTTCATGTTATTCATCCAATGGGTTGGGATGCCTTTGGAATGCCCGCTGAAAATGCAGCGATTAACAACAAGACACATCCGGCTGTCTGGACATATGAAAATATTAATGTCATGCGGGAGCAGTTAAAAAAGATGGGGTTTTCCTATGACTGGGATCGTGAAATAGCAACCTGCCATCCTGAATACTATAAATGGGAACAGTGGCTGTTTCTTAAAATGCTTGAAAAAGATATGGCATATAGAAAGGAATCCTATGTAAACTGGTGTAAAAAGTGTCAGACGGTACTTGCCAATGAGCAGGTTGAGCAGGATAAATGCTGGAGATGCTCTAAAACAGTACAGCAGAAAAAAATGTGGCAGTGGTTTTTTAAAATTACAGATTTTGCTGAGGATCTGCTCCTGCATTGTGATAAACTCCCGGGTTGGCCGGATAAAGTAACGATGATGCAAAAAAACTGGATCGGCAGGAGTATCGGCTCTGAATTAAAATTTCAAATACACGGCAGGAATGAGGATATTGTTGTATTTACCACAAGGCCGGATACGGTTTTTGGTGCAACATTCATGTGTCTTGCCCCGGAGCATCCTCTTGTGGAGTCCCTCTCAAACGGGTCTGATCAGGAGGAGCAGATCAAGGCATTTGTTGAAAAAATATCAAACCAGGAGAGATCTGCGGAAGGCCTTGAAAAGTATGAAAAAGAGGGTGTTTTTACTGGTGCCTACTGTATTAATCCAGCCACTGGAAAAAAGATTCCTGTCTATACAGCTAATTTTGTTCTGATGGAGTATGGAACAGGTGCAATAATGTCCGTTCCTGCCGGAGACCAGCGGGATTTTGATTTTGCACGAAAATATAATCTTGAGATAATTCCTGTTGTACAGCCGGAGGGTGAAGTTTCTGACGGCAGTCCCATGGAAGCGGCTTACACGGGTGAAGGTGTTATTGTCAATTCTGACGAATTCAATGGCCTTAAGAGCAGTGATGCCATGGATATAATGACGGAGTGGCTGGAAAAAAAAGGGAGAGGTAAAAAAACGGTTTCTTTTAGATTAAGGGATTGGGGAATCTCAAGACAGAGGTACTGGGGAGCGCCGATACCTGTCATTCACTGCCCTGGCTGCGGGGTTGTTCCAGTACCGGAAGCTGATCTTCCCATAAGACTTCCAGAAGACGTAAATCTTCCTGAAAAAGGCGGTTCCCCTCTGGCTGAACTGGATTATTTTGCAAAAGCAGAATGCCCCCAATGCAATAGGCGGGATGCAAAAAGAGACACGGATACCATGGATACCTTTGTGGAGTCTTCCTGGTATTATTTAAGATATTGTTCTCCAAGATTTGATAAAGGCATGTTTGATCCTGATGAGGTAAAATACTGGGCGCCGGTGGATCAATATATTGGCGGTGTGGAACATGCAGTGCTCCATTTATTATACTCAAGATATTTCATGAGGGTGTTAAACAGGCTTGGAATGATTGATTTTAAAGAACCTTTTACAAGGCTTTTAACCCAGGGTATGGTTTGCAAAGAGACCATGGCCTGCCCTGAACATGGATTTCTTTTTCCTGAAGAGGTGCAAAAAAACTCAAAAGGAGATCTTGAGTGTGTAAAATGCAGCAGTGGTGTTGAACTGGGCAGAGTTATCAAAATGTCCAAGTCCAAAAAAAATGTTGTTGACCCCAATGAACTTCTGGAAAAATATGGGGCAGACATTATCCGTCTCTTCTCTCTTTTTGCTGCGCCGCCTGAAAGAGACCTTGAGTGGAATGAAGAGGGTGTTGAAGGCAGCAGCAGGTTTGTTAACAGGGTTTGGCGCCTTGCACTGGAGTGTGTTGAAAAAATTGACGGGTTTGAACCCTATCGTGGTGCTGCAAAGGATTTGTCATCCGCCTCAGCAAAAGGTTTATACATTAAAGCCAATCAAACCATCAAAAAGGTGACGGATGATATCGATCAAAGTTTCCATTTTAACACAGCGATCTCTGCTGTTATGGAGCTTGTAAATGATCTGTATGGTGTTGATCTGGATTCAGCGTCGGATGAGCAGAAAAAAGTGATCCTCTTTTCTCTTGAAAATGTCATCTTACTGTTGTCACCGATTGTTCCACACTTTTGTGAAGAGGTGTTTCAACAAATGGGTAACAAAAGATCAGTTCTTGATATGTCCTGGCCACAATACAGGAAAGACAGTCTTAAAACAGATGAGGTTCTTGTTGTCGTTCAGGTCAATGGAAAGCTCAGATCCAAATTTACGATGACTGCCGGCAGTGATGAAAATATGATTAAGGAGACGGCCCTGGCTGATGAAAAGATTAAAAAATATATTAAGGATAAAAAATTAAAACGGGTGATTGTGGTTAGAAAAAGACAGACACTTGTAAATATTGTGGTGTAATATGAAGGATTTAAAATTAATTTTATTGGTTATTTTGCTGCTGCTGTCGTCCTGTGGCTATCATTTTGAAGGGGGCGGATATCTGAACAGTGATATAACGCTTGTTGCTGTGGAAATGATTGACAATAAAAGTTCGGAAACAGGTGTAGGAGTGTTTTTTACAAATGCCCTGATCAAAGAGATAGTGGGGAAAACCGACACGAAACTTGTTGATGATAAAACCAGAGCAGATGCAGTGTTACAAGGAAAGGTCAACTCAATTACCTTTGATACACTTTCACGCTCTACCACCGAAGCCGTGATCGATAGACGTATCTCAGCCAGTGTTGATATGCAGCTGGTCGATAATGACGGGAAGGTCGTCT
>CAYZCC010000137.1:0-6292 GCA_964476805.1 uncultured Desulfobacula sp. | reverse complement strand
GACTTTGATTTATCATGCTTCAAATATCTGTTCCTTGCAGGAGAAAGACTGGATCCTGATACGCTTACCTGGGCTGAAAATTCTCTTAAAATACCTGTCATTGACCACTGGTGGCAGACAGAAACCGGCTGGGCAATCGCTGCAAACTGTGTCGGACTTCACTCATTTGATGTGAAACCCGGCTCTCCCACCAAGGCGGTTCCAGGCTGGGACATGGATGTTCTTGGCGAAGATGGACACCCGATTGAAAGAGGTGATATCGGTGCCATTGTTGCTAAACTGCCCCTGCCTCCTGGAACACTGCCAACACTCTGGCAGAATGATGAACGGTTTAAGGAGGCCTATTTAAATGAATTCCCCGGATATTATGAAACTGCTGATGCCGGATTCATTGATAAAGAGGGTTATATATTTGTAATGGCAAGAACAGATGATATTATCAATGTTGCAGGCCACAGACTCTCCACAGGTGCAATGGAAGAGGTCATTGCTGAACACCCGGATGTTGCCGAGTGTGCTGTCATGGGAGTTGATGATCAGCTCAAGGGTCAGATCCCCCTTGGCATGATGGTTTTAAATGCAGGTGTAAACAGAGATCATGATGAGATTGTGAAAGAAGTGATTCTGCAGATAAGAAATAAAATTGGGCCTGTGGCCGCCTTTAAGACAGCTGTTGTCGTAAAAAGGCTTCCTAAAACCAGATCCGGCAAAATACTGCGGGGCACCATGCGCTCCATAGCAGATAAAAAAGATTACAAAGTGCCGGCAACCATAGATGATTACACAATCCTTGATGAGATTGAAGACTCTCTGGGAACAATCGGGTATGGGAACAAGGCATAAGTGATGCGATTCAGGATTTGAGTTGCAGGATTGTTAAATTGTCCATCAATCCTGCTTCTCAAATATTACAATTTACTACGTCCCTTTAAAATGAAACAGACCCACCCTTTTTGGAAATATGTATCTTTTATTCTGCTTGGCCTGACAGCAACGATACTTGTTATACTCTTTTTTTTCTGGAACTCTCTTAATCTGGAAGAGAGCAAGGCCGTGATAAAAGTTTTAAATGAACATCTTTTATATTTTATTGCTGCGCTCTTTATGACAGGCTGTGTTCTCTTTTTCTCTCTTGAATTCATATTTAATGCGTATGTCAAACCTTTAAAAAAAATCAACGCTGACGCTTCAATGATTATCGCATCCAACCACTCCCACAGGCTGGATATCACTGGCACCAGCGATATCAGACTTTTATCTTCTGTTATCAACAGTTTTGCAGAAACGCTTGAAAATATGGATAAAAATATGACAGAACTGGCTCTTTCAGCCAGAAAAGATGCTGAAAAGGAGAGAAACCTGCTGGCTGCCATTATGGCCGAACTTCCACAGGGAGTTGTCATCTGCAATAAGAACGGAAGAATACTGCTGTTTAACAACCTTGCAAAAACAATATTAACAAGGGAGAGTCAGACAAAAAAAAAGAAGTATTTCATAGGAATTGGAAGGTCCCTGTTTACACTCATTGATAAAACCCTTCTTTTAAATGCCATAAAAGATATAGAGCAGCAGGTGAGTGAAGGTCAACAGAATATGGCTTCTTTTTTTGTAACGCCAATTCAGACAGGACATCTCATCCGTGCCGAAGCCATTCCAGTTCTTGACCAGGAAAAGGATATGACAGGATTTATTCTGACATTCCAGGATGTTACCATTGATATAAAACAGTATGATATTACCCATGGAAAAATAACGGCCTTAAAACAGGACCTTTTAAAATATGCTGATAAAATACAACAGGCAATCAATCAGTCTATGAATAGATCGAAACACGAGCATCTTATAACAGAACTGGATCAGTTTGCAGATAAATATGATCAGATTTCCGATATTGTTCTTGAAACTTTAAACCCTGAAACCTCTTTAAAAGAGAAACAGCGCTCTGCAGTCTTCACACAGTCAAGACCTGAATTTTATGATTTTGATTTATTCCAGGCCGGTGAAGTCAAACCTGGAAAAGAGAATATTAACCTGCTGGAGACTGAATTAAAACATCTCATGTATACTGTTTTTGATACAGAGACAACAGGTATAGACCCTGACGGCGGAGATGAAATTATCTCCATTGGCGCTGTAAGAATTGCCAACAATAAAATTGTTTACCAGGATCTTTTTGAAGAACTTGTTGATCCCAAACGGGATATTCCCCTGGAGTCCTATAATATTCATGGAATTAATTATGAAATGGTTGCCGGAAAAAAAGATATTAACGCCATACTGCCAATATTCAAAAACTATACTTCCCAAAGCGTACTGGTCGGTCACAATATTGCTTTTGACATGAAAATGTTAAAAGTAAAAGAGAAGACAACAAATATAAAATTTCCCAATCCAGTACTTGATACGCTTCTATTATCTGCCATTTTGCACCCCTCCCATGAGAAACATGATATGGAGAGTATTGCAAAACGCTTTGGAATTGATATCCTTGGGCGTCATACGGCCCTTGGTGATGCCATGGCCACGGCAGAGATTTTTTTAAAACTGATTGATATTCTTAACAGTAATGGTATTTTAACCCTTAAAGATGCGATAGATGCTTCACAAAGAACTTATTATGCAAGAATTAAATATTGAACTTCATCAAATGGGGTAAAAATGAACGACCCACTCTCCATACTGTCAAATGACAGACAAAAAAAGGTCAACAGTAAATTTTTAGTTGAAAAAATTTCAAAAAACAGGGTTATTCTTGAACAGGAGATAACCAGAGTTGAAAAATTTTATATTTTATCCAAAGGTGCTGCCACATTTTATTATGATCAGAACGGCCGGCAGATACTTACAGGCCAGCTAAAACCAGGGGATAATTTTGGTGGGATCTCCATTCTTTTAAATGACGCGGTCTCAATAAGATCTCTAATTACGCTTGAAGATTGTCAGTTTAAAACTATTCCAGCAGATGCTTTTCTAAAGTTGTGCAGTGAGAATGAAGCGTTTCAAGACTATTTTACAAGCCAATTCGGCAAATGCATGCTGAATAAATCTTTTGCAGGAATTATTTCAAGACAGATAAAAGATAAAGAGTTTTCACTGCCCTTTTTCAATCGCCCCATCCAGACAATTTTCAAACCCAGTATTTTATCGTGTACCATGGATACAACTATTAATGATGCGTCATTAAAAATGAGTAAAAATGGTGCTTCTGCCATATTTGTAAAAAAGAAAAAAATGGGAATCAAAGGAATTGTAACCGATGCTGATTTAAGGGAAAAAGCACTGGGTAAGAACATGGATCTTAACCTGCCGGTTTCCACTATCATGTCATCTCCTCTTGTTACAATTTCAGGTGACTGCCAGGTTTTTGAGGCATTCTTAACCATGAACAAGGAAGACAAACGTCATCTTGTTGTCCATGGTCAGTCCGGTAATATCACAGGTATTATTAATGAAAAAGATCTTATATCAGCACAGGTGGAATCGACCTATCTCTTGATAAAGAGAGTTAAATCTGCCAAAGCCATATCTGATATTGAAAATATACATTCAAAACTTGAAACCATGCTGCTTGATCCCATAAAAAACGGTGCCAATACAGAATATATAACACGTCTGATCACCACATTTGCAGATGCAATTATCGATAAGACCATCTCATTTGCAATGGAAAAAATTGGAAAACCGCCCTGCAAATTTGTCTTTTTGACCATGGGTTCAGAGGGCAGAGGAGAGCAGACGCTTGTATCTGATCAGGACAATGCCATCATTTTTGAAGATACAAAAAACAGTGAAACAGCGAAAAAATATTTTGATGCGCTCGCAATATTGATTTGTGACCAGCTGGCCCTGGCTGGATTCAAATATTGCGACGGAAATAATATGGCAAAAAATCCCAGATGGTGTCAGCCGCTCTCCCAATGGAAAAAATATTTTAAATCCTGGATTGAGACCCCTGTTCCTGAAAATCTTCTGAATTCAAGTATATTTTTTGATTTTCGAGGCACATGGGGAGAGATTGCACTGGCGGATGAATTAAAAAATTTTCTTTTCAATTCAATTAAAAAAGGATCGTTTTTCCTGAGAAACCTTGCAGAAAATGCACTGACAGTTAAACCACCCATTAGTATGTTTGGCAAATTGATAACAAAAACTGAAGGTGAGAGGAAAGGATCTCTTGATATAAAAAAAACAATGCTGCCCATTGTTGATTTTGCACGGATATATGCTCTTAATAATGCAATTCCACAATCAAATACTCTTGCAAGGCTTTTCAGACTCTATACCAGGCATGCCATAACAAATAAGGAGTATATGGATATCATAAGAGCTTATAATTATATGATGCGGCTGAGATTTTTTCGGCAGATAACGACTATCGGTGATGAAGAGAAACCTGCTGATAATTATATATATCTTGATAACCTCTCTGCCCTTGACCATATTCTGCTAAAAGAGATCATTAAAACAACTGAAAAAATTCAGCAGAAGCTTACAGGAGAATTTGCAAGAAGCTCTTAAGTTATTATTTCAAAAAGAATGATACAAGACCCGGATTTTTATTTTTTTCATCTCTGTTTCTCTTTGTAGAGTAAAATCACGACACTCGGGAGAGTGATAATTTTTTTGAAATAATTTGTTTAATCGTCATGTCTACTCTTTTGGAAAATCATTTTGCATACCCCCACTCTTTCAAACGCTTATAAGCATATTTGGAATATTTGTTGGATTTGTAATTAATCATCCTCAGGATAGAGAGCCTTGGCAGTATTGGCATAGGATAATGCCTGTAAGGGTTTTTCTGAGTATTTTTCTTTTTTCAAAGATTTCTTGACAGAAAAATGATAAATCCCCTGCTGCCTTGAAACCATCATCAACTGCTTTTTTCCAGAAACCGGATCATTGAAATCTCTTCTGGAAATTTTCTGATTTAACCAGTTCAGAATGGTTATCTTCAGGCATCTATCATGGTAATTATTGAGCGGGGATCTTAAAAACGAGTTTCACAAATAGTGTTGCCATCACAACTTTTCTTTGATAATCATTGGATGCTGTATATTGAGTGCCCGACCGAAAACTGCTAATTTTTTCAATTACGGCATGGGAGGAAAAAAGAAAAAAAGAGAAGTTTTCATAAAAAGTGAAGGAGAAAAAAACAGTGAAAAAAAAGATCAGATTCATTCCCATATTTGCTGCTCTGACTATTTTTATATTTATCAATCCATCGTTAATGGCGGGTGAGGAAAATTCAGCACAAAGTGTTGTAAAAGAGTTTGCCGCAGCCTATTTTATGCTTGAACCCTCAATGAAAGATTATCTCAATAAGAAGGCTCTCACTAATGAAGCTGGAGAGGATATAGTGGATCTTTATCTCCAGCAAAAAACCATGGAAGCTCAAAACCAGGGTTACAAAATAAGTTTCCTGAAAAAAAAGGCTGTTAAAATAAAAACCAGGGTATTAAATAAAGATAAATCATCTGCCAGAATTTTATTTTCTGCTACGACCATCCGAAGCATAAACCCTCTCTATAGAGTTATAGGATCGCTTCTTGGCGTAATAGAAGAGTATAAGGTCCAAAATATCATTACTGTAGTGAAAGAAAACGAAAACTGGAAAATTGCTCCGGGCGCATTTGATTTGCCCATTTAATTTTTTATTCATAAGCCGGAACCAGAACCTGCTGAACCTGATGTTTTGGATTACAACCAGAAGCGACTTTTCTTTGTTAAAATTAAACATTAATGCGTAACAATATATTAAAAAAAGTCGGGTTTGCATCCTTTATCATGATGGCATCAGTGTTTGCCAGTCGTGTCATTGGTGTTTTCCGTGAAATGGCAATTGCCGGCCTTGGAGGCATCAATAGAGACGTTGATGCATATCAGATCGCCTTTATTATTCCTGAGATTCTCAATCATATTGTTGCAAGCGGTTTTCTTTCCATCACTTTTATCCCGATTTTTGCACGCTATCTTACTTTAGAGAAGAAAGAGGAGGGGTACAAGGTATTTTCCATCATACTCAACACATTCGGACTTCTGCTTTTATGCTTTATTGCGGTCACCCTGATATGGGCTCCAGCGCTTGTAAACTTTTTTGCCCCTGGAATTGAAGATCAAAAAACTTTTACCCTTGCAGTCAAAATGACAAGGATCATTATCCCGGCACAGTTTTTCTTTTTTTGCGGCGGCCTTTTCATGGCCGTTCAGTTTGCAAATGAAAAATTTTTCATCCCTGCCCTGGCTCCGCTGATCTATAATTTATCAATTATCTGTTTTGGACTTCTGCTTGGCC
>CAYZCC010000136.1:2237-6293 GCA_964476805.1 uncultured Desulfobacula sp. | reverse complement strand
ATTTTTGAAAAAAGTTTATCAACTTTTTCAATAAGTTCCATATTGGATAGCGTAGTCAGACCTTTTCTTGCAATGATATTGATATCTTTTGGCCCTGAAATTTTTTCTTGGTTATGTCTGAAATATTCTCTGATAACTCTTTTTATCCTGTTACGCTTTACTGCATTTCCTACTTTTTTTGATATTGTAATTCCAATTCGATTGTTTTGAGCTGTTCCTTGAAGCGCAATGGCTATAAAACTGTCTGTATAAACCCTTTTTCCTTGTTTCGAAAGTTTTAAAAACTGACCTCTTTTCAGAAGCCTGACTTTTTTTGGAAAACAGAAATTTTTTAAGTTTCTGATCTTCAGGTTATAGATTCCTTTATTAGACGCTGAGTTTTTTTCTTCCTTTTGCTCTTCTTGCGTTAATAACGCGCCGCCCACCCTTTGTGGACATTCTTTTAAGAAACCCGTGTTTTCTCGTCCTTTTCCGATTGCTTGGCTGAAATGTTCGTTTCATAGATTTATCAATCCTTAATTTAAATTTACCTCTTCTATCAAATCACTCTAATATCCTGCCATTAAAAAAATGTAATAAAATTTTTCCAAAAAAATGTCAAGAATGAAAAAAAGTATCCTTTTGATTTTTTATGACTGAAGGATGCCGCCGTATCTCATGTCAAAATAAGATGATCAGGATCACACTTTTCCCTTAAAAGCGTCAGCTCTTCCCGGGTCGGGGGCACCACTTCAATGGCGTTTGCAGTCTCAATCTCAAATTCCATATTTTTTAAAATATCTTCGGGTGTAATTCCCGGATAAAAGCCTTTAAGAAACATCTTTTTAGTGTGATCATCAAAAGCCATAACACCCATATCTGTAATAACCCTGTCAGGGCCGCCCTCTGGAAGTCCGGCCTTTTCTCTGCCATCTGGACCGTCGAGATATCCAGGGCTTGTGAGATAATCAATCCGGTGCCTGAATTTTCGCTTTTCCTGCTTCATGAATATGATGCTTCTTGAGACAAAGGAGGCAACATCGCAGGCGCCGCCGCTTCCTGAAAATCTTACCTCTGGTTCATGGTATTCCCCGATGACTGTGGAGTTGAGATTGCCATAAATATCAATCTGGGCGGCTCCCAGGATACCAACAACATACTGGCCTGTAAACCGGTTCTGCATGGTTGCAAATGAATCCAGAAGACCGCCATTGGAAGATGCCTGGTACATTATTCTGGGATCTGCCACCGCAAGGGGCAACTCTTCAAGTTTTGAATCCATTGCACCTGTTTCAAAAAAGATGACACTTTCCGGGGCATTGATATTTTTTGCAGCCATTGCAGCCAGCATTGAAATACCGGTTCCACAGAACACGATATCATGATTCCTGATCTCCCTTGCTGCAGCAAGGGTCATGATTTCTTTGAGTGTATAATCCATATTTTTATGCCTTTGCCTAACTTCTTTCAAGATTTTTAGCATACCCCTGGCTTCTTCTGGCAGCAATCATTTCAAGACGTTTTCTGCCGACTGCATCAAGCAGGTGTGTGTGGGTTTTAATATTTAAAATATTTGCTTGAATATAGGAGGCGTATTCCCGGTCATCCTTGGCAGCCTTGGCATACGCCTTCAAATAGAGAGGATCATAATCATAATATCTGTAACAGGCGGTGGGGTATGCACCAAAGGGGATGTGAACCACAGCATCTGCATGGATAAAAGGAATCTGATTTCTGTCCGGCTCATTTTTCAGATAATCATCATCCAGTAACTCTTCACAGGTAATAATCAAAACTCTGGCGGCCTTTGCCTGCTCAACATCTGCAAAGGTTAAACCGTCAATCCTGCAGTTGCCTTTATAATCCGCCTTTTGAACATGGATGATCGTGACATCAGGGTTGACAGCCGGAACAAGGACAACTTTTTTTGTGTCACACCAGTCTCCAAAAGGGTTATCCAGTTCAATAAGCTTTTGGTCAGGCAGCCTGGCGTCCTCTTTCCTGAAACGCTTTGAAAAGCCCCATTTGCTGACAATATCTGTCCCCAGTGAGGTGCGGGAAGGAAGAAAAGCAATGCCCATGGCCCCGGCAAGAAACCTGAGGGTCATCTGATAGTTGGAGTAGTCTTCAATATTTATTGTTTTCTCTTCAACCGCTTTTTTAAACCTGATACAGGTGGATGCAAATTTTCCACTGCCGCCATAGGCAATTTCAAGGTTTTTAACAGCCCCTGAACCCACAAGTTCGTCCATCCCCTGTCCGTTGGAGTGGGCATAGAGATGAAGATTTTTTATCTTCTGTCTTATTATTTCATAAACAGCTGCCATGGGATTTCTGTTAATGGTAAATCCGCCAATGGAGAGGTGGCATCCATTTTTTACATACTTTCTAACTGCATCTGTTAAGCGTATCACTTTATTGCTGTCTGTTTTCATCAGTCGCCCTTATTATTTTCCTGGAACCCCTTTGCTGTCCCATCCCCTGATTGTGTAGTAATCCTGTACAAATTTTTCAAGTTCACTTCGGGTGATGGCTCTCCTTTTTTTCAAGTTCACTTCGGGTGACGGCTCTCCTTTCTTCAAGGGGTTTGTTCAGTAATTATAGACTATGGCTTTTATCTTAACAAAGCTTTACATTAAATTCTGATATTATGGAAGATAAAATAATAGCAAAATAGAGCAAAAGAGCAAATATTGTGCCGGGTTGATTAATCTTCAGCCAGGCCCGGCAAAAATATCTTTTCAAACCTGGAAAAATATCCACGCGGTTCAAGATCAGTGTGTCTGATCATTTTGAATGAGATTATGGGTTGTTCACAAAATTTATGGGTTGAAAAATAGTGATTTTATGTTAATATTGGAGTCCTAAACAGCTAATAAGGAGATAAAAAATGCTGAAACTTAAAAAATATGCAAATGGACAGTTTTTCGACACAATTAATAAAAAATACATCAAAGTGGCCACTTTAAAAGAGATGATTCAAAAAGGTGAAAAAATAAAAGTTACTTTAACAAAAACCGGTAAAGATATTACCAATTCTATTGTTGAACAACTGTCAAAAAAAACGGACACTCCAAAAAGCAGCAAAGGTAAAAAAGAAGGGAAAGAAAGCACTACCCAGAGTAAAAATACTTCATTTCTTAATACGGAAGGTTTGAAAAAATGGGTGAGAAGAATTATTGACAAACGGATAACCCCGGCACTGGACTCAATTAAACTGCCCAATAAAAAAGATATTAAACAGCTTGATGACAATATTAAGGCGCTGAATAAAAAAATAGATAAACTTGAAATGCTTCAGAAAAAAGAGCCCAAAAAGGCAAAGACTGCAAAAAAAACGGAAACAACTAAAACTAAAAAAGCAGAAACAACGGCTCCCAAAAACTGACACTGACAAGAGTGCAAGAGTGCAACAAAATAGTGATAAAAGAGTCACCTGCCAGGATATGCAACCGTAAGGAAATATAAAAGAACTTTTTTTTGAAATATATGAAAAAATTATTATGACGAAACTTCTGATTTAAGCTTTTCCATACTGTTTTAATTTTTTCAATAAAGTTTTTCTTGTGATACCCAGTCTTCTGGCAGTTTCACTTTTATTTCCGCCGGCGGATTCAAGAGTGGAAATTATTGCCCTCTCCTCTATCTGTGAGAGTTTTAAATTTTCTAAATTTGATCCCGGTTCCATATGATTAATATCATCTGTGACAATGAATAAGAGGTCATCAATGGTGATATGGTCGGATCTGGCCAGGACAACGGCTCTCTCCACACAATTGCTCAATTCTCTTACATTGCCTTCCCATCCATACCGGATCATGGCATCCATTGCCTCGGGAACAAAATCTTTTATATCCCTGCGGTTCTTTTTTGAAAAAAATTTCAGGAAATGCAGCGCAAGGTTCGGGATATCTTCACTTCTCTTTCGTAAAGGTGGAATATCAATACTGACAACATTAAGACGAAAGTATAAATCCTGACGGAAATTTCCCTCTTCAGACATCTTTTTTAAATCCTTATTGGTGGATGCGATAATCCTGACATCTGTTTTGATATTTTTATCGCTTCCCACCGGTG
>CAYZCC010000136.1:0-2227 GCA_964476805.1 uncultured Desulfobacula sp. | reverse complement strand
GTGTAATCTCTTTTTCCTGAATAACCCTTAAAAGTTTTGCCTGCATTGCCATACTCATTTCACCGATTTCATCCAGAAGAATACTGCCCCTGTCAGCCTGTAAAAATTTCCCCTTTCTTTTTTTGTCTGCTCCTGTAAAAGCGCCTCTTTCATGTCCGAAAAGCTCTGATTCAAGCAGATTTTCAGTGATAGCAGCACAGTTGATCCTTACGAATGCCTGATGTTTTCTCAAAGAGTTATAATGAATGGCAGATGAGACTAACTCTTTTCCTGTTCCTGATTCTCCTGATATTAAAACATTGGCATCAGTGGGAGCGACCATATTGATGGTATCCAGCAGAGAACGGATGGCGGGACTTTTACCTATTATATCGTGTTTAAAGGCCTTTTCAGTTAACCTGATTTTTAAATCCCTGTTTTCTGTTTTCAAAAAAATGCTTTCAAATATTCGCTCAATGGTCAGTTTCAGCTTGTCAAAATCAAGTGGTTTGGTAAGATAATCATAGGCACCTATTTTCAGAGCTTTAACTGCTGTCTGAACCGATGAATAAGCGGTCATGATAATCACCGGCAGAGAGGGGTTGTAAGTCTTGATCAGCTGCAACGCCTCCATACCTGACATTTTCACCATTTTCATATCCATCAGTACCATATCAAAGGGCTGCTCTTTTACCATTTTTACTGCAACAGCACCATCATCTGCAAGATGGATCTCATAATCCCACTCAGACATCAGAGTTTTTAACATTCCAGCATGGTTTGTATCATCATCAACCACAAGTATCTTTTTCATCTTTTTCTTATCCTTTTAAAACGGGTACAGATCATGATGTTTATTTGTCCGTCCAGACTTTTAATCTCCAGGTTCCAGTTTCCAGGTTCTAATTTCCAGGTTCTAATTTCCAGGTTCTAATCTTCAGGTTCTAATTTCCAGGTTCTAATCTTCAGGATCTAATTTCCAGGCCCTAATCTCCAGGTTCCAGTTTCCTGACTGGCGGTTTGACAGTAAAACAAGATCCAATACCTTTTGTGCTTTGAACCTTTAAACTGCCTCCAAGATTTTCAAGAATGGTGTGAACGATTGAAAGCCCCAATCCTGTTCCAGTGGGCTTTGTAGTAAAATATGGATCAAATATGAGATCAAGTGTATCTTCTTCAATGCCAGAACCGTTATCTTTTATCACAATTTCAATCGCGCTTGTCTGCTCTTTCTTGCTCACGCGGATTGTAAGTTTACCATTTTCCTCCATGGCTTGTATTGCATTGATATATAAATTCAAAAGCACCTGATTCATCTTTTGACTGTCGGTATTAATAAGGGGTGTTTCAAGGTTAACGTCAATCTTTGTATGAATTTTCTTTCTGACAATATCATGGTGAACCAGTTGCAGGGAGTGCGCTATGATATCATTTACATCCACAGGTTTGTTTTCAACACTCATGGGTTTTGCAAATTCAAGCAGCTGGGTAATGGATCTGTTTATACGTTCAACTTCTTTAACCATGATGTCAGCGGTCTTCTTATCGGAAGAATTCTCTTCATAACGTCTACCCAGATAAGTTGCAAAACCTTTGATGGAGCTTAAAGGATTCCTTATCTCATGGGCAACACCTGCTGCAAATTTGCCGATGGCTGCAAGCCGCCTGTTTGTCTCCACCTGTTTTTTTAGCTTTTTAATCTGGGTTAAATCTTTAAAAAGAAGTAGAAAACCCGTGATTTGATTTTCACTGTCTCTTATGGGGGATGCGGTTATATCAAGCCCAATGGTTTTTTCCTCGATTTGATTCTGGGGAACAACAAGGTTAACTTCCTGACTGATAATCTCTTTGGATATCTCCTGTTTTTCTATCAATACGGTCAGCTGGGGAAGTGAACGGGTTAAATCTTTACCCAGGATTTTTTTTGCTGTTTTATTCATGGATGTTATTTCATGATTTAAATTAATCGTGATCAATCCCGACGGCATATTTTCAATCACATTATCGGAAAATGCCTTTACACGGGTTAAGGATTCTTTGGCAGATCTGTATCCCTGAAAAATGAAAAGAGCAGCAAAACCGGCACACCCCAATGCAAAAAAGAGAACCCCGCGCCAGATCGTTTGTCTCAGCAGCCTCTCCCTGGCAATTTTTTCTTTTGCCATGGAAAGGCCTGCAAAAATATAATGCTGAGCGTTTTGCGCCATATTCCCTTTCCGGCTTTGCAGATAAGGATGGCTCCAATCCT
>CAYZCC010000135.1:2725-6337 GCA_964476805.1 uncultured Desulfobacula sp. | reverse complement strand
TGCTCACTCATTTAATTACTGCCATTAAAATTGATGGCGACCCGTAGCAAATCTATTTTTTGCAACATTATTAAGGATACATATGATACAAAAAATTATATCAGGAGCACAAACAGGAGCTGACAGAGCTGGTATTGATGCCGCTATTGAATCAGGATTTGATTATGGTGGATGGCTGCCAAAAGGTAGAAAAGCAGAAGATGGAATTGTACCTGAAAAATATACTGAACTTCAAGAAATGACCAGTGGTAGTTATCCCAAAAGAACAGAACAAAATGTTCTTGATTCTGACGGGACGGTTATCTTTGGATATGGTAAATTAACAACTGGTTCAGCATTGACCAGAAAACTTGCAGAACAACATAATAAACCATTTCTGCATATTGATCTCGATATTGTAAAAGACCCTGTACCTGTTATAAAAGGCTGGGTTGTTAAATGGAATATTAAAATCTTGAATGTTGCCGGTAGAAAAGCCAGCAAAGCTCCTGGTATTTATGATGTGGTTAAAGATATCATCAAGCAGGTTTTGAAATAGTATGGATCCTGCAAGTTGCAATAGTTGATTTTAAATGGGACCCTGTAAATAATTGACCCTGTAAATAATTCTGTGTAACTGCCATTTTTCCTATACTGGGAATCTGCCTTCAAATTCAATGGCAAATCTGTTCACAGCCGGTTTCCAATTTCTAGCCCGGATATTTCATTTACTAACTTTCATGAAATATCCGGGCTAAGAGGAAGCAGGATGTTTAATTAGGGTTATGCTTTTACCTGGCTGACTTTTTTGATGTTATGTTTTCGCATTTTATTGATAAGCGCCGGGTGTGAGATTTTCAGCATTTTTGCTGTCTGCCGGATACTTTTACCAGATCTAAGCGCTTTTACAACGATTCGTTTTTCCAGAGTATTGACTTGCTCTTTTAGCGGAAGATTTGTTGTTAAAATATCATCGGAATTTGCCAGAGATGTTTGTTCCATTTCATGATTGAATAGAATGTGGTCAAAATCAATATTCATATTTTCACACAATATTGCTGCGCGCTCTACTACATTTTTCAATTCTCTTATATTTCCAGGCCAGTTGTGATTTTTAAGTTTTTCATATGCATCTGGTGCTAATTCAGGCTTTCTTTTTCCTAATTTACTTGCCAGGGTAAAAAGAAAATGATCTACCAGCAAAGGAATATCATCAAGGCGTTGGCTTAAAGGCGGGATATGAATCGGCAATACACTGATTCTGTAATAAAGATCTTTTCTGAATGCTTTCTCTTCTACAAGGCGTTCAAGATTTTTATTGGTTGCGGTAATGATCCTTGCATTAATCGGTATCTCTTTGGTTCCGCCAATCCGTCTGACTGCACCCTCCTGAAGCAGTCGAAGTAGTTTGGCCTGGGAAGAAAGGGACATTTCTGCAATTTCATCTAAGAAAACAGAGCCGTCTCTGGCTGTTTCAAATAATCCCGTCTTGCCCGTTCTCTTCCCGCCAGTAAATGCCCCGCCAACATAGCCGAACAATTCACTTTCAAGTAAAGCATCTGGCAGTGCTGCACAATTGATGGGAACAAATCGACCGGAACGTTTGCTGCTCATATGGATAGCCCTGGCAAACAGCTCTTTACCTGTCCCACTGGATCCACGAAGAGCAACGGGCGAATCTGTTTCAGCTATTTTCTGGGCAAATGCAATAGCGGCTTTTATAATAGGATTGTTGCCAATGATATCGCTGAAACTGATCTGGCCTAGGTCGGAAATAGTCTGTGCCGTCTGTTTTATTTCCTGCATGTCTTTGGCAATCTCTACAGCACCTACAATAAGCCCGGAGGTGTCTTTAATAGAACGACAGGTTGAGATATACTGATATCTGCTTTGATTGGTAATCAGGTTTTGTTTTATATTTTTTTTATTGTTGCCTTCAAGACTATCCAGGATAGCGTATTGAGGAAGCTCCAAATCTCGGATATCTCTACCGATAATTTCGTCCGGAGTGCAATTATATATCTGACTGGCTATTCTGTTAATCGTTGTTACTTTTCCGTCACGATCAATTGAAAGTACCCCATCACTGATATTGTTCAGAACAATTCTGAATCTGTTTTCCCGATCTTCATGTGGCAGCGTGTCAATAAAATGGAGTTCCTGTAAATCATCGGTTTTTTTTAACTGGCTGACTAACGCATCCACTTCGTTGGTTTTTTCTTTCCATTCAATCTCTTGATAGACGATAGCTTTTTCATTTTTGCGGATCACTTCCATGGACAATATGTTTAATCCATTTTCAGCTAAAGTTCTGGAAATATCGGCGACTATTCCTATCCGGTCTTTAAAGCTGAGTCTCATTTTTACATTCATGCCAGTCTCCATTGAACTAAACCAACGGCTTGTTTTAACCAACTGCTTGTTTTAAAATTCACAGGTGAATGGTAATACATTTTACCGTTATTGTCTATTCAATAAGAGGGAATAGTTTTTCTAAATAAAAAAGGCCCTGACCAAAGAGAAGAGGTGCGCATTGATCAGGGCCTGATAGATGTTTAATTTACTATTTGTTTTTTAAGGGCTCGACCCGACTGGGGTCTGCAAAATATTCCTTGGTTAATTTTACTACAATCGGGCTTAGAAAAATAAGTCCGATAAGATTGGGCCATGCCATCAATGCATTAAATATGTCCGAAATTGTCCAGACAGTAGAGAGTTTGACTGATGCGCCAACTGGAATAATTAGACAGTAGATGATCCGGTAAGGCATTACGCCTTTCTGGCCAAAAAGATAGTCAATACAGCGGTCACCATAGTAAGACCAGCCGATGACGGTTGAAAATGCAAAGAAGATGATACCAATTGTTACAATGTATTCTCCACCTGGAAAAGGCATGCCTGCCTTGAATGCCGTCTTTGTCAGTACAGCTCCGGTCAGGCTTCCACCATCAGAACCCGTCATTGTAAATACCCCCGTAAGAATGATGACAAGGGCTGTCATAGTGCAGATAACCAGGGTGTCTATAAAAGGTCCTAACATGGCAACCAGGCCTTCTCTTACCGGCACTTTGGTTTGCGCTGCACCATGGGCAATTGGCGCTGAACCCAATCCAGCTTCATTGGAAAATACACCACGGGCGACACCAAATCTGATGGCCTGAGCAACACCAGCACCAACAAAGCCTCCAGTTGCTGCTGTTCCAGAGAATGCATCTGAAAATATCATTGCAAATGCAGCCGGAACATCGCCTATATGGGTAATAATGATGATAATGGAGCCAATAATATAGAATAAAGCCATGGACGGAACCATTTTTGAGGCAAATGCACCAATGCGTTTAACGCCCCCTACAATCACTGCAAAACAGAGTATGGCAATGATAACCCCAGTAGCAATTTTGGGAATTCCAAAAGTGTCCAGTAAAGGCTCTGCAACTGAATTGGCCTGAACCATGTTACCGATACCAAAAGAAGCAACAGCTGCAAAAATTGCAAATGCCACTCCAAGCCACTTCTTTTTCAATCCATATTCCAAATAGTACATGGGGCCACCTCCTGTGGTGCCGTCTTCATGTACTTTTCTGAAATTAAGAGATAAAAGACATTCCGCATACTTGAGTCCCATACCATATA
>CAYZCC010000135.1:0-2715 GCA_964476805.1 uncultured Desulfobacula sp. | reverse complement strand
CACATCCAGAAAACAGCTCCAGGGCCGCCAAGGGCAACAGCCGTGCCTACGCCGGCAATGTTTCCCGTTCCGATAGTGGCTGAAAGTGCTGTGGAAAGCGCCTGGAAGTGGGTAACTTCCCCTTCATCTTCAGGGTTGTCATATTTACCAGAAATCAATTTCCACCCATAAATAAAATGTCGGAATTGGATAAATTTCATTAACAGGGTAATAAAAACACCCGTGCCAACTAACAGTATAATGGTTGGTAATCCCCATACAAACCCATTGATCGTACTTAATAATTCTGTCATATTGTCTCCTTTTTTAAATTTTGGAATACTATTTTAAAAACTGTATTCCATGGTTAATTATTTAAAATGGTTTTAACTCATACACTTGGTTTTTTTTACAATTCAGTTGTCAAAATGAAGGCTGTTTTCTGTCTAAAACATTTCCTCAATAGGCGTATAATCAAGCCCAAAGGCATCGGCCACATTTTTATAAGTAACTTTCCCTTTGATGACATTGGCGCCTTTTTTTATCTCATCGTTTTCCTGCATGGCGAGATTCCAGCCTTTATTTGCAATCTCAATGGCATAAGGCAGCGTTGCATTTGTCAGGGCCCGGGTTGAAGTTCTTGCAACTGCACCTGGCATATTGGCAACACAATAGTGAAGAATGCCATCTATCTCATATGTAGGAGCCGCATGCGTGGTGGCCCTGGAAGTTTCAAAACAACCGCCTTGGTCAATGGCAACATCAACGATAACTGCTCCTTTTTTCATGGTTTTAAGCATTTCCCGGGTTAGCAGCTTGGGCGCTTTAGCACCGACAACTAAAACGGCGCCGATAATGGCGTCAGCTTCTGCAACCAATTCAGCCAAAACAGCGGTGTTGGACATGACCGGGAAACAATTTGCCGGCATGACATCATCCAGATAGGCAAGACGTTCAAGATTGGTATCAAGGATATAAACTTTTGCGCCTAAACCACAGGCCATTTTTGCAGCATTAATTCCTACAACACCGCCTCCAATAACTACCACGGTGGCAGGCTCAACGCCGGTAACCCCTCCAAGAAGAATGCCCATTCCGCCCTGGGGCATTTCAAGATATTTAGCTGCTTCCTGAGTCGCCATGCGACCGGCAACTTCACTCATAGGAATAAGAAGGGGAAGGGCGCCGTTAGTTTTTTCAATTGTTTCATAAGCAATATTAACAGATTTACGCTCAATAAGAGCTTGTGTCAGCTGTTCATCCGCTGCAAGGTGGAGATAAGTAAATACAATCTGGTCTTCACGGATCATTTCGTATTCAGAAGGCTGGGGTTCCTTGACATGCATGACCATGTCGCACTCTGCATAGATTTTAGCTGGCGTGTCAGCGATGACAGCACCTGCTGCAACATATTCTTCATCTGGGAAGCCTGCACCTGCACCTGCACCTTTTTCTACCATGACATGGTGACTATTTTGTTTCATGGCAATGACACCTGCAGGTGTCATACAGACTCTTTTTTCTAAAACTTTAATTTCTTTTAAAATACCGGCTATCATAATCTGTCGCCTTTTAAACTTAGTTGTATCAAATTTAGGGGATTCCTACAATGATTAATTTTCCCAAAGTTCTCCATTAAAAGAGCAAATAGCTTGCCGTTCTATCAAAAACGATTAAATCATATTCAAATTTGAAATGTTGAGGCGATATAGATTTTTATAACTCATAAAAATTATTAGGTATTCAGATATTTTGGATCGAACCACCTGACTGGGATTAAAGACAGGATTGATTAAACGGGTAAAATAGATAATGGTTATTAATATTACCACTAAAAACCATATACATGCGGCAGGTATCTTAATAAAACCCGGTCAACTAAATATGTATAAAATTTACCACTGGTATTTTTTTTATCAAATGCTGTTCTGAAAACCGATTCAATCCATTTATTTGATCACTGTGGCGTATAGAAATTATTCTATACGAAGGATTCACGATTTTGAACAAATACGGATGGTCTTTTGAACTCTATGAGTCTGATGACTTTATCACCCCTTGACAACATCACATCAATCACAATAAATTAAACAGTAAAAACCATCAATTAAACTAG
This sequence comes from uncultured Desulfobacula sp., assembly GCA_964476805.1. GTDB lineage: Bacteria > Desulfobacterota > Desulfobacteria > Desulfobacterales > Desulfobacteraceae > Desulfobacula. Next base: position 620 of record CAYZCC010000135.1, on the reverse strand, counting down.
GAGCAGCCAGTGACAGCATGTACCCAGCAAACAATCATTGAAAAAATCTCAGATAAAAACAACCCGACCCCTTCCCAGGCTAAAGATACGGTAGAAACTCTTCTTGAAATCATGAAATCAACTCTGGCGCCTGGATTTGTATCCCTGGATTTGTATCCCTGAATTTGTATCCCCGGATTTGTATCCGTTGATACGATCGGATAGGTAAAAAATTGCAGGACTGGTCTGTATATCTATTAAAATGCTCTGATAATTCTTTGTATTGTGGTGTGACCAAGGATCTTGAAAACCGTTTAATAAAACATAATGAAGGCACGGCTTCAAAATATACCGCAACAAGACTCCCGGTTGAATTGGCAGCTGCCAGGAATACTCTTTCAAAAAGAGAAGCGTATAAGCTCGAATACCATATTAAAAAATTACCCGCCGGAAAAAAGATTTCTGTATTAAAAACCAAATCTTTTGAATAATGACAAAACAAGTTGCTCCAAAAATTTACGCTCTTCCTGCCCGCACTGTTTTAATGAAAAAAGGTTCAACTATATTGACTCGGATCATCAACTAGATTGACTCGGGTCATCAACCAGGAAAAGCAGAATTATAATGAAAGATACGCCTGC
>CAYZCC010000134.1:5357-6341 GCA_964476805.1 uncultured Desulfobacula sp. | reverse complement strand
TTTTTATTTATTAATTTAAAAAGAAAGGAGCAGACATGGCAAAAGCATCCGAAAAAATAATCCTTGTAGTTGATGATGAGCCTGATGTGCGCGAATTTTTATCCGCCTGTATAAAAGATGCAGGATTTCAGGTTAAAACAGCAGAAGATGGTGTTGACGGGCTGGAAAAAATTGAGAAATACATGCCTGACCTTGTTACAGTTGACATGGTAATGCCAAGACGTTCAGGAATCAATCTCATACGAAAACTCAAAAAAGACAAACAGATGGCAAATATTCCAGTGATTGTTATTACTGCCCATGCCCAGGATGAATTGGGTCAGGAAGACATCAGTAAATTTGATGGATTTGCAACCCATCTCAAACCCCGCTATATCATGGAAAAGCCCATCACCCCAGCCACTCTGGTTAAAGCGATCTGTAATATCCTCAATGTAGAATCAGTTGAGGAGAAGCCCGTCCAAAAAGAGGGCGGTGAGCATAATGCCATGCTGGATGCCCTTAAAAATGCAGATCAGGCAACAATAGACAAAATATCCAAGATGCTGAATGCTTAAATAGTGCCCGACAGGTTGTTGCAGAACAAAAATTACACCCACACCAACGCTGGGAAATCAACTTTTTGTATCAACCTGTCGAGTATTAAATATATTCAGAGATTCAAGAGGGAAATCCAGACCTTTCATCAGATCATTTTTTGAATAGAAATATTTTTACTTTGAAGCGTATTCCTGATAATTATAGTGGAATGAAAACTCAAAAATTCCAGACAGGCAGCGTATCACTTAAAAAAAATATGTCATAAGGGGTCCCATGTTAAAAACCAATGAAGAAAATCTTGTGGAGTTATCCATGCAGTGCAAACCAGGACAGCCAAGGATCAGGCCGGGCTGGAAAGTGGATCATGAAGGCAAGCCTTTTATTCTTCCGAGTATCGGTGGTATCACACTTAATATACAGGTGGGTGATTCTGCTTTCGGGCTG
>CAYZCC010000134.1:0-5347 GCA_964476805.1 uncultured Desulfobacula sp. | reverse complement strand
CATGTTCTGCAAACAGCGAAAAACCCTTTGAATTCCCAAATAATTCTCTCCAGCTTCTATCCTGTATCGGCAATGAGGCAGTGATCGTCTCAGGAGATGCCAAGGGTGAAAAAGGGGTTGTTACAGGTCATCATGGCGGATCAGAACATGTCATGATTGATTTCCCAAAACCAGTCCTGAAACAGCTCACCTATGACGACAAAATAACCATCCGAACCCGGGGGCAGGGCCTGAAATTGATTGATTACCCTGAGATCAAACTCTATAATCTTGACCCGGATCTTTTAAAGAAGATGAAGATAAAAGAGACAAAGGCTAAAAAACAAAAAGGGTCAATCAAAGTTCCAGTGACAACCATTGTACCGGCCCAGTGCATGGGTTCAGGCCTTGGTGCTGTCCATACAGCAGCAGGTGATTACGACATCATGACAAGTGACCCGGATACAGTGAAAGAGTATCAACTGGACAAAATAAAATTTGGTGATTTTGTGGCACTGCTTGACCATGACAACTCCTATGGCAGATCATTCTTAAAAGGGGCCATCAGTATCGGTGTTGTGGTTCATTCAGACTGCATGCTTTCAGGCCATGGACCTGGCGTCTCCACCCTGATGACCTGTTCAAAAACTCTGATTGAACCCGTACTGGATACAGATGCAAATATTGCTGATCTTTTAAAAATAGGAATAAAAAGATAAATTGAGTTTTTAAGGATAAAATCTTGAACAAAAACAAAACAACCATCCTTCAAAAAGGGAAGGGCAAAATAAGAAAAAAAGCAAAACTTGAGTATCTCTATGAAAAAGAGTCACAATATTTTGCCCAGGTTGCAGAGAGTATAAAAGATATTGCTGTCAATGAGCTTAAAACCCTGGGTGGCTATGATTTGCAGCCTGTTTTCAGAGGGATCTGGTTCAGAGCATCAAAAAAAGATTTTTACAGAATCAACTATTTTTCAAGGCTTGCTTCAAGAATTCTTGCTCCCCTTGTCAGGTTTGAATGCCATGATAAAGACCGACTGTACAAAGCGGCCAAAAAAATCAGGTGGGAAGAGTTTTTAACACCCCAAAAGACGTTTTCAATTACAGCAAATGCAGATGAATCAGAAATCACACACTCCAATTTCGCAGGATTACGCGTAAATAATGCCATAGCAGATTATTTCAGGGACAGAACCAATAAAAGACCAAATGTGGATACAAAAAATCCATATATTATCATCCATATTCATATTCATAACAATTTTGCCACCCTTGCCATTGATGCCTCAGGCGGCCCTCTGCACAAGAGGGGCTACAGAGAGGAGTTAGTATCTGTTCCCATGCAGGAGACCGTTGCTGCCTCTATTATAGAGTGGTCCGGATGGGATGGAAAAATTCCTTTATATGATCCCATGTGCGGGTCAGGCACGCTTTTGTGTGAAGCTCTCATGAAGCATTGCAGAGTCCCCGCACAGGTGTTTCGCACATGGTTTGGCTTTGAAAGACTGCCTGATTTTGATGCGTTACTCTGGGAGCAGATAAAAAAAGAGTCTCAAAAAAATTTCAAACCGCTTAAATCCAATATTATTTCAGGCAGTGATATCTCTGAGCACTCTGTTAATGCTGCTAAAACTAATATTATGGGACTTCATTTCGGCAATAAAATAAAAATTGAACAAAAGGATTTTCAGGATATTAAATCCCTGGAAAAGCATGTGATTGTTGCCAATCCACCCTATGGTATCAGAATGGGAAAAGAGCAGAATCTCAACAGATTCTACCAAAATTTAGGGTTATTTTTAAAAAACAGATGCAGAAAATCAACCGCATTTATCTATTTTGGAGAACCCAGATATATAAAAAAAGTTCCCCTGGCACCCTCCTGGAAAAGAGTGCTGAAAATCGGGGGGCTTGACGGTAAACTTGTAAAGTATGAACTGTTTTAAAATCAGGATAAAAATATAAGATTTTATTGGGCCAAAGAGTTTCCGGACGAGCAGGAATGGGATAATTTTTATCGCTGAAAATACTATTGAATACCATTAAAAAGGAATTTGCAATTTTAATTAAATTCAATTAAAAACTAAGAATGAAAAATTCAGCTGACCGCCGTATTAAAACCACCTGAAAACCGGAAACATATAAATTTTACAGGTTGATATGACAATGGATATTGACAACCATGCCACAAAATCTTTTTCGCTTAAACTCTATCACGAATTAATGGCCAGAAAAGTTGGAGAAATCCTTCTGGTATCATGTCCCTATGATGCTTTTATCATGGAGGAGGAGGGGCGGCTTGCCACAAGAATTATAAATGAATACAAAGGGCTGAATCTCTCGAAACCCCCGCGGCTGACATGGGTGGGCTCTGCTCTGGATGCCTTTGAAAAACTTGAGACAAAGACATTTGATCTGGTCATTGCCATGCCAAACCTGGATGGCATGGATGTATACGCTTTTGGGGCTCAGGTAAAAGAGAAATACTCGGATCTGCCATTTTTCATGCTGCTCCACAACACCTGTGATATGGATCATTATATTTGCACAGATAACTCTGCCGTTATTGACAGGACATACATATGGGGTGGGAATACAGACCTTCTGCTGGCCATTATTAAAAACCTGGAAGATGAGATGAATGTGGACTTTGATACACAAAATGCCAGTGTCAGAGTGATCATCATAGTAGAGGATTCACTATATCACTACTCCTCTTTTCTGCCGGTGCTGTACAAGCAGATTGTCCTGCAGACCCAGTCTGTTATTGACGATTCAATTAATGAAGAGCACAGATTGTTAAAAATGCGGGGCCGGCCAAAAGTATTGATTGCACACAATTATGAAGAGGCGGTCGCCCTTTATGAAAAATACAAACCCTACCTTTTATCACTCTTCTCAGATATGAGATACCCGAAAAACGGCATAGAGGATAAATTAGCCGGATATAAACTTCTTACAAAAATAAAAAAAGAGATCCCGGACCTGCCGCTCCTGGCTTTAAGCACAGAAGAGGATAACAGAAAAAAGGTGGTTGATATCCCGGCGGTATTTATAAATAAAAACGCAAACAACTTAAATGACCGGATTAAAAATTTCTTTGTATCATTTCTTGGCTTTGGTGAATTTATCTTCAGGATGCCTGATGGAGAAGAGATTGCCAGAGTTAATGATTTAAGGGCCCTTGAAAAAATCTTGTCTGAAATTCCAGATGACGCCATTGTGTTTCACGCAATGAATAACGATTTTTCAAGATGGTTTATGGCCAGAAGTGAAATTGATTTTGCCCTCATGCTTAAATCTTATAAAATAAGTGATTTTCCAAATCCACAGAATATTAAAGAATTTTTAATTAACAGTATAAATACCAGAAGAAAAAAATATGGTCAGGGGCAGATTATTGATTTTGATTCTAAAAAATTTGATTCTAACACAAATTTTGTGAAAATCGGAAATGACTCCCTTGGCGGAAAAGCAAGGGGGCTTGCCTTTATGGCATCCCAGATCCAAAAAGATCCTTCCTTGCAGGAAAAATTTCCTGGTATTGACATAAACATACCGCAGACCTTTGTGATTTCAACTCAGGGCTTTAAAACTTTTATTGAGGAGAATAATCTTTCCAGACTTCTAAAAGCAGATAAAAAACTGGAAGACACAGAGATTGTTGAACAGTTTATTAAAGCCAGACTTCCTGGCTGGCTGGGAGAAAATATTCGGGCTTACCTTCAGGATGTCAGATACCCCATTGCTGTCCGCTCTTCTTCACTTTTTGAAGATGCCCACTATCAACCCTTTGCAGGGCTTTATAACACATATATGCTTCCCAATTCACACCCCAATTTTGAAAAGCGTTTTGACCAGCTGATTGTCGCCGTTAAACTGGTTTATGCCTCCACCTATCTCAAAGCCCCGAGATCCTATGCAGGATCAACCATGCACAGGACTGAAGATGAAGAGATGGCTGTTGTGCTGCAGCAGTTGACCGGTTCAATACATGGGAACTATTTTTACCCGGCAATTTCAGGTTTGGCACAATCCTACAATTTTTACCCCATCTCCCCCCTAAAGGCTGAAGAAGGCATTACCCATATTGCTCTGGGCCTTGGAAAAATTGTTATGGAGGGCGGTCAGACATTAAGATTCTGCCCGAAATATCCCCAGTTTCTGCCACAGTTTTCCATGATTGATGATATACTTGAAAATTCACAAAAATATTTTTACGCGTTAAAACTTGATGGATTCCCGGATAATGATGAACTGATCCTGGAACTTATGAATGATCCTGCAGTGGCAAAACTTGATTTAAGTGATGCAACAGATCACGCTGCTGTTCAAGCGCTCTCTTCCACCTATCATGTACAGGATAATAAAATCAGAGATTCCTTTTCCAACAAAGATTTTCCTGTACTAACCTTTGCTGATATTCTGAAGTACAACTCTTTTCCACTACCTGAACTGCTTGAAGAGGTGACAAGAATTGGCAGCAAATGGATGGGCGATTCTGTGGAAGTTGAATTTGCAGTAAATCTGCCAGATCAGAAGAGAAAAAAACCGCAGTTTTCTCTTCTGCAGATAAGACCCATGGGACGGTATAAACAGAATCTTGGCGTTAAGATAGGGAAAAAAGAGATTGCGCAGGCATTCTGTTTTTCAACACTTTCACTGGGCAATGGTGAATATAAAGATATTTATGATATTGTCTATGTTGATCCTGAAATCTTTGACCCCGGAAAAACAGTTGATATTGCAGCTCAAATCAATAAAATCAATGCGCTCTTTAATGATACGGGACAAAAATATGTTTTAATCGGTCCGGGCAGATGGGGCTCATCTGACCGGTGGCTTGGAATTCCAGTGGGATGGAATGACATCTCCAATGTGGGGGTGATGATTGAAACCACCATTGAAAGCATAAAAGCTGACCCTTCCCAGGGGTCTCATTTTTTCCAGAATATCACCTCACTTGGAATCAGTTATATTACAATATCAGAAAAAAAAGAGGACTTTATTGATTATGAATTCTTTAAATGCCAGGCACAGACATGCGAAAATACAACCTCTTTTCTAAAACATATCAAATTTGATGACCCCATAAAAATACTTGTGGATGGGAAGACTTCACAGGCTGTATTAATGCCCTATACAGATGAAGAACCAGAGGATACCATGGATGATATCCCAGTCATTAAACCTTGATAATAAGAGATCATTTGTATCCATTCACGGGGCAACAGAATAATAATTGTAATTGGCTGAAATCATACAAAAAACAGAGTCGCTGAAGTCCGCCGCATACAGGGGAACAGCTGGGACTGACGTTTGGGGTCTGTAGGCACTTTTTAGGCCCGTTTTCAAAAAATTATCAA
>CAYZCC010000133.1:0-6344 GCA_964476805.1 uncultured Desulfobacula sp. | reverse complement strand
TACTGAAATTATATATAGCGACTTTGTCATTTTTGACTTTTTACGAGACCATCAATAGTTAAATAGATATAAAATAGTTTTAAACCTGTCATAGACAGTAGGTGTGTTTTTTTAAATAAAGCATATAATCGGATTTGCCGGCCTGCCGAGATAGAAAAAATAGGGTCTGTTTTGGTTTAGTTGGCACCTTCGGGAAAAATATAATTTATGGAAGGAGGTGTGAAAGAAAATGCTGAATATTTCTCAAAAAAAAGAGTGGGTAGAGAGACTTGCAAAAGATCTCGCTGAAGCACAGATTGCAATACTGATAGACTATAAAGGTCTGGATGTGTTGAAAATGAATGATCTTCGCTCTCAGTTAAGGGGTGAAGGCATTCATGCTGAAGTTGTTAAAAATACATTGATGAGAAGGGCATCCGAAGGTACGGATGCGGCCTTGATGGAAGAATTGTTCAAAGGGCCCAATGCCATTGTTTTGTCAAAAGATGATCCGGTTGCCCCGGCAAAAATTTTAGTTAATTTTGCCAGGGATAATAAAAAACTTGAGATCAAGGCAGGGAGCTTTGCCGGTAAGCTTCTTGATTTTGAAGAACTGAAACAACTGGCAAAAATGCCGTCAATTGAAGAACTCCTCGGGACAGTGGTTTACACGCTCAATGCAGTGCCGACATCATTTGTCAATGTCCTTGCAGGTGTTCCAAGGGCTTTTGTTAATGTTCTCAATGCAGTTAAAGATCAAAAAGAAGCGGCTTAGAAGTCAGGTTTTAAGGTGATAGATATGACTTTAAAGCTTAAAATGTTTCAAAAATTTTCAAATAACCCAATTATCAGAAACTTTAAAAATAAAAATTAATTTATTTTATATCGTTTTATCATAGGAGAAAAAATGGCTGATATCACAAAAGAAGATGTACTTGAATTTATATCAAACATGAGTGTTCTTGAACTCTCTGAGCTTGTAAAAGAGATGGAAGAAAAATTTGGAGTCAGTGCTGCAGCACCTGTAGCTATGGTCGGTGCAATGCCCCCTGGTGGAGAAGCCGGTGCTGCCGAAGAAGAGCAGACTGAATTTGATGTTATTCTTGAATCATTTGGTGACAAGAAAATAAACGTCATCAAAGAGATAAGAGCAATTACAGGTCTGGGTCTTAAAGAGGCAAAAACGCTTGTTGAAGAGGCGCCAAAACCGGTTAAAGAGGGTGTTGTTAAAGAGGATGCTGAAAAAGTTAAAGAACAACTTGAAAAAGCGGGCGCACAGGTTTCAATTAAGTAAATTTCAGTTGTGCTAGAAAGGTAATTGAAATTTTTGCGTATAAAAAATATGCGGGGGCAGGGTATTGTATCAGGCTTCCGCTTTTACCATTGGAAAAACCAAGACACCAGGAGATCCCATGACCGGAAGTCTTTTGATAAATAAGCGTATAAGAAAAGAGTTTGGCAGTATAGAAAAAATTATTGAAATTCCTGATTTAATAGGAATGCAGAGAAACTCTTATGAGAATTTTCTCCAAAGATATATCCCGGCTGACAAGAGGGAAGAAAAAGGTCTTCATGCTGTTTTTCAGTCTGTTTTCCCCATTAAGGATTTTACAAATACAGCATTCCTAGAATATGTTTCATACTCTTTTGGCGAATCAAAGCATTCCATGAAAGAGTGCTTGTCTCGTGGTATGACCTATGATATTCCTGTTAATATCAGGGTAAGGCTCGTTGTCTATGATCATGATAAAGAGACTGATATTTCAACTATTCGTGATATTAAAGAGCAGGAAATTTATTTTGGTACAACACCTTTGATGACCCCGAGAGGTACCTTTATTATAAATGGTACAGAAAGAGCCGTTGTAAGTCAGCTGCACAGATCCTCAGGCGTGTTTTTTGATCACGATAAAGGGAAAAAATATTCTTCTGGAAAAATTATATATAGTGCCAGAATTATACCTGTTCGGGGATCCTGGATTGATATAGAAATTGATATCAAGGATATTGTTTTTATAAGAATTGACAGGCGCAGGAAATTTCCCATATCAACTCTTTTCAAATCTCTCGGATATACCAGTGAAGATATTTTAGATTTCTTTTATGAAAAAGAACATATAAAGATTAAAAATGGCTCTTTTTTTAAAGCATTCTCTCCTCAAAACTTGAAACGTCAGAGGGCAAATTTTGATATCAAATCTCCCAAGACCCAAAAAGTGGTTGTCAAAAAAGGCAGGATATTTACAAAACGTGCATTAAAACAGCTTGTTGAAGAGGGTCTTGATTATATACCCATTGTTGATACGGAGTTAATAGACCGGGCATTTGCCCAGAATATTATTGCTGAAGATGGGCTGGATATCCTTTTTAAGCCAGGTGATGTAATAACAGAAGACAGCTTTGAATTATTAGAAGAGAAGGGTGTAAATGATTTTTATATCCTCTATGTTAAACTGGGAAGTTCTGATTCCATGCGCAAAACTCTTGAAGCTGATAAAACAGAGACAAAAGAGGAAGCATTAATGGATATTTACAGGCGGCTTCGGCCCGGAAACCCGGCTACCATGGAAGTTACCCAGGATTTTATTGACCATCTTTTTTTCAGGCAGACATACTATGATCTCTCCCGGGTGGGAAGATTGAAAATGAATCACCGTCTTGGGGTGGATACCAAAATTGATGTAAAAACACTTAGAAAAGAAGATATACTTTTAACCACTGAAACATTGATAAAACTGAAAGATACCCAGGGACAGGTTGATGACATTGATCACCTGGGTAACAGGCGTGTCCGTGCAGTGGGTGAGCTTCTTGAAAATCAGTACAGAATCGGTCTTGTCAGGATGGAGAGAGCCATCAAGGAAAAAATGAGCATGCAGGAAGTCGATGCCATGATGCCCCATGATCTTATCAATCCAAAACCTGTATCAGCTGTTGTAAGAGAATTTTTTGGTACCTCTCAGCTCTCTCAGTTTCTGGATCAGACAAATCCACTCTCTGAAACAACTCACAAGAGAAGATTATCAGCTTTGGGACCCGGAGGTCTGACAAGGGAGAGGGCAGGATTTGAAGTAAGGGATGTCCATCCATCGCATTATGGAAGAATATGCCCCATAGAGACCCCTGAAGGCCCGAATATAGGGCTGATCGTCTCTTTGTGTACTTTTGCAAGCGTAAATGATTTTGGATTTATTGAAACGCCTTTCAGAATAGCGGCTAAAGGTAATGCTTCAAAGGAGATTAAAAATTTAACAGCTTTTGAAGAGGGCGAACACCCGATTGCCCAGGCAAATTCCCCGCTTGATGTTGATGGGAATTTTATCAACCCTCTGGTCTCTTCAAGGGTGACAGGTGAATTTGAGATGATTGAAAACAGCGATGTCAAATTCATGGATGTCTCTCCCAATCAGCTGGTGTCTGTATCTGCTTCCCTGATTCCTTTTTTGGAAAATGATGATGCAAACAGGGCATTAATGGGATCCAACATGCAGCGTCAGGCAGTTCCCCTGATAATTAGTGAAGCGCCTCTTGTGGGTACAGGAATGGAGAGTCTTGTTGCAAGGGATTCCGGCGTTACAGTTGTATCAGAATATGATGGTGTGATTGATGATGTCGATTCCAAACGAATTGTTGTCCGTAACAATGAGACAAAAGGGGAGGATTTTGAAAAGATTGTTTCAATATATGAGTGTTCAAAATTTACACGCACAAACCAGAATACCTGCTTCAACCACAGACCCATTGTAAAAAAAGGCGAAAAGGTTAAAAAAGGTCAGGTGATTGCAGATGGGCCAGCCACTGAAATGGGTGAACTGGCTTTGGGTAAAAATGTAACTGTCGCATTTATGCCGTGGGATGGTTATAACTATGAGGATTCCATTCTTGTCAGTGAACGTCTGGTAAAAGATGGTGTCTATACTTCAGTACATGTCGAAGAGTATGAAGTTCTGGCCAGGGATACAAAACTGGGTAAAGAAGAGATTACCCGTGATATACCAAATGTCGGAGAAGAAGCTTTAAGAAATCTTGATGAAAGTGGTATCATACGCCTTGGTGCTGATGTAAACTCAGGTGATATACTTGTTGGTAAAATAACACCAAAGGGAGAAACCCAGCTCTCTCCTGAAGAGAAACTGCTGAGGGCTATTTTTGGTGAAAAAGCTGGCGATGTAAAGGATACCTCCCTTTGTGTACCTCCTGGTGTAAGAGGTAAGGTTATTGACGCAAAGGTTTTCGTTAGAAGAGGTTTGACCAAAGATGATCGCACAAGGCTGATTGAAGATGAAGAGATAGAGCGGCTTGAAAAAGATAGAGATGATGAAGTCAAAATTATTTCCAATGTCGCCCAGGAAAAAGTTGAATCCATTCTGAAAGGTCAAGTGGTGATTGCCAGCCTTGAAAAGACAGGAAAAGTTCTGGTCAAATCAGGGGTTAAGGTAAAAAAGGGCCTTTTTAAAAATGTACCCATCTCAACACTTGTAAATGTCGCTGTAAAAGATGCTGTGGTCACTGAAAAAGCACAGGTGATCCTTGAAAGTGCTCAAAAACAGATAAAAAAAGCAAGAGAACATTTTAACAGACTGGTTTCCAGGTTTGAAAAAGGAGATGACCTTCCTCCTGGCATTCTTAAGATAATTAAAATAAGTATTGCAATGGAGAGAGTTCTCTCTGTGGGTGATAAAATGGCAGGACGTCACGGTAACAAAGGTGTCGTCTCAAGGATTTTAAGGGTTGAAGATCTACCCTACTTTGAAGATGGAAGACCGGTTGATATGGTCTTAAATCCGCTTGGTGTCCCTTCGCGTATGAATGTGGGTCAGATTCTTGAAATTCATCTGGGTCATGCCGCTTTTGGTCTAGGCCAGCGTATTGAAGAGATGCTGGGGGAGATGAAGCTTGATCAATTAAGAGAGAAAATCACTCAGATATTTTCCATGACTGAGTCTCAGAAAGCCAACAGAAGAACTGACACACTGGTTAAGAAGATTGAAAAAATGTCTGATGATGAGCTTGTTGATTTTGCACAGATGTATAAAAGAGGCGTACACATGGCAACCCCCGTATTTGACGGTGCAAACGAAGAAGAGATTAAAGAACTGATTGACATTGCAGGTTTTGATGAGTCAGGACAGTCTGTTCTTTATGATGGCAGAACGGGTGAGCCTTTTCATAAAAAAGTAACAGTTGGGATTATGTATATGCTTAAGCTGCATCATCTTGTTGATGATAAGCTACACGCCCGCTCCATTGGTCCGTATTCTCTGGTTACCCAGCAGCCTCTGGGTGGTAAGGCGCAGTTTGGAGGCCAGAGACTGGGAGAGATGGAGGTGTGGGCAATGGAAGCTTATGGTGCTGCCCATGCGCTACAGGAATTTTTAACTGTCAAATCCGATGATATGACAGGGAGAACCAGAATGTACGAAAAAATAGTAAAAGGCGAGAATGTTCTTGAACCCGGAATGCCTGAATCATTCAGGGTTCTTACAAAAGAGCTGAATAGTCTGGGTTTGGATATAAATCTTTTAGAAGGCATTAAATAAGGAGAATACATTGGACAATATATATGATTTCTTCGCAAAACCAAAAGATCCCAAGATTTATCAGGGCGTTCAAATAAGCCTTGCTTCTTCAGACCAGATAAGAGCGTGGTCCAGTGGTGAAATTAAAAAACCGGAAACAATAAATTACAGAACTTTTAAACCGGAGAGAGACGGGCTTTTCTGTGCAAAAATATTTGGTCCTACAAAGGATTACGAGTGCAATTGCGGTAAATACAAACGGATGAAACACCGCGGCGTTGTGTGTGAAAAATGTGGCGTTGAAGTTATTCAGTCTAAAGTACGTCGGGAGAGGATGGCACATATTGAACTTGCTTCTCCTGTATCCCATATCTGGTTTTTGAAAAGTCTGCCCAGTAAGATAGGGAATATGCTCGATTTAACACTGAAAAACCTTGAAAAAATTCTCTATTTTGATTCCTATATTGTCATTGACCCAAAAGATACCGGGTTGAAAAAACGTCAGCTTTTAAATGACGATCAATATTATGAAGCGTTGGATACTTTTGGAGAAGAGTTTGAAGCCGGTATTGGTGCAGAAGTCATTTTAAAGCTGCTTGAAGAGATCGATCTGCAACAGGTTCACGATGAACTCAGAGCGGCAATCAGTTTAACAAAATCGGTCGCCAAAAAACAGAAGATGGCCAAACGTCTTAAAGTGGTTGATGCATTTTTAAACTCCGGGATTGAGCCGACACGTATGATCATGACTGTATGCCCCATCCTTCCCCCGGACTTAAGACCTCTTGTACCACTTGAAGGGGGGCGTTTTGCAACCTCTGACCTGAATGATCTCTACAGGAGGGT
>CAYZCC010000132.1:6060-6382 GCA_964476805.1 uncultured Desulfobacula sp. | reverse complement strand
CAGTCCAGGGGATTCAGGCCGGATTATCCAGATGGTACAGATGCCACAGCCGCAGCCTTCCGTGGCGCAAAACCGCCAACCCCTATAAAATATGGGTTTCTGAGGTCATGCTCCAGCAAACACAGGTCCATACGGTCATTCCCTACTATGAGACTTTTCTAAGAGCGTTTCCAGCCATTGCAGACCTGGTTTGTGCAGATCAGCACCAGGTGCTTAAAATGTGGGAGGGGCTGGGGTATTATGCCAGGGCCAGAAACCTTCACAAGGCTGCTGGAATTGTTGCTGAAATATATGGCGGCAGAGTGCCGGAACGGTATGATTC
>CAYZCC010000132.1:0-6050 GCA_964476805.1 uncultured Desulfobacula sp. | reverse complement strand
TCAGCTGCCGGGGGTGGGAGATTACATTGCCAGTGCGGTTATGAGCATTGCATTTTCCCAGGCCCATGCAGTGGTGGATGGAAATGTCAAGCGGGTGCTGGCACGGATTTTTCTTATGGATGCGCCGGTGAACCTCTCCAGCAGTTATAAAACCTATAAACAGATGGCGCAGCATCTGCTGGAAAAAACAGATCCGGGTTTCCACAACCAGGCACTGATGGAGCTGGGCGCAATGGTGTGCAAACCTGTCACGCCAGCGTGCAGCAGGTGCTCGCTTCAGAAATGGTGTCAGGCGTATGAGAAAGGCAGCGTTGAAAAATTTCCAAATAAATTGAAGAAAAAAAAGATTCCCACCCGTAAAATTGCTGCAGGGGTGGTGTTTAAAGATGGGAAAATGTTGATCACACGCCGCAGGCCGGATGCGTTGCTGGGCGGGTTGTGGGAGTTTCCAGGCGGCCGGCGCAAACCGGGTGAGGATGCAGAAACAGCCTGCATCAGGGAAATCCATGAGGAAACCGGTATTGTGGCAAAGGTGACTGACCATCTGGCCTTTGTCAAACATGCATACACCCATTTCAAGATTCAAATGGACGTATTTATCTGTGTATACCACTCCGGCTGCATTGAGTTGAACGGGCCGGTTGATTATCAATGGATTACGCTTGAAGATCTGGATAAATACGCATTTCCCAGGGCCAACCTGAAATTTTTTGATTTGCTTTGCAGCGCAGTCAACACCCCTGATTAACTGTCGTGATCAATGCTGTCGCCATGTTTTGTGAAAAATATAGTGTCTTTGATCTGTTTCGCTCTGTTCAGGGTGGCAGGATTTTTTATTACATGCTATCCTCTATTTTTACTAACTGCATGTGGCAGGCCTGATAATTGTTGTGTCGTCACGCTGCAAAATATCCATTAAAAATTAAAACGGTTTGATTTGTTTGTTACATAAAAGTGTTAAAGGCTGGTAAATGAGCATTTTTAAGAAGGGAATCCGGTCCTATATAGTTATCTTCTCTCTCTTTTTTATATTGATTACAGGGTATAGAAACCTGGAATATAACTGGCAGTGGTACAAGGTTAAAGATTTTTTATTAATTTTTGAAAATGGAGAATTTACAAAAGGTCTGCTGATTGACGGGTTAATAATTACAATTAAAATTTCAAGTGTCAGCCTTGTTCTGGCTTTGTTAATTGGTGTTATATCCGCTTTTGCAAGATTATCGTCTTCACCTGTGCTTAAATTTGTTTCATGGTTTTATGTTGAAACAATAAAAAACACCCCTCTGCTTATCCAGATATTTTTAATCTATTTTGTTATTTCACCTGTATTCAATATTTCAACCTTCTATTCTGCTGTCATTGCATTGAGTCTGTTTGAAGGCGCCTACTCATCAGAGATTATCCGTTCTGGTATTATCAATATCCCAAAGGGGCAGTATGAAGCAGCCCAGAGTATTGGGTTAAGTCCGCCTGGAATTTACATCAAGATTATCATACCGCAGATGCTTCGTTCAACACTGCCCATGCTTGCAGGGCAAAGCATATCTTTAATTAAGGATTCCGCTCTTGTGAGTACTATTTCCATTTATGATTTAACAATGCAGGGGCAGAGATTAGTGTCTGAAACATTTTTGACTTTTGAAATCTGGTTTACTGTGGCACTGTGTTATTTTATTATTACAGCCGCACTCTCATTTTTTATAAGGAGGTTGGAAAGCTACATGGATATACCGGTCACAGGAGGAGGATAGCAATCACTGCAACAGCTTAAAGGGTAAAAATGATATTTGTGATCTTAAAGCGGTAGCAGTAAAGTTTAATTTTCTTAACAAAAATATAAAAAGAGGAGGATCGATGAAGAAAATTTTAGGAATGAGTATGATATTGATATTTTTAATCAGCAGCACCTGTTTTGCTGGAGACAGCATCATTGAAAAAATTCAGAAAGAGGGCGTTATAAGGGTTGGGATGTCAACATTTGTACCCTGGGCAATGAAGGACAAAGAGGGTCATCTTATCGGTTTTGAAATTGATGTGGCCAAAAAGCTTGCAGAGGATATCGGTGTTAAAATAGAGTTTGTACCCACTGCATGGTCCGGGATTATTCCGGCACTCTTAACCGGTAAGTTTGATGTGATCATTGGAGGGATGGGGATTACGCCAAAACGGAATTTAAAGGTTAATTTTTCCATTCCCTATGATTATTCAGGTATGTCCATGGTTGCCCATAAAGTCAAAGCCAAAGGATTTTCTTCTCTGGATGATTTTAATAATAAAGAGGTCACTCTTGCAGCCCGCATGGGGACAACTGCAGAACAGGCCGCAAGAAAATATATACCTGATGCAAAATTAAAACTCTTTGAAAATGAAAGCCAGGCATTGCAGGAGCTAAATTTGGGACGTGTTCATGGTGTTGTATCTTCAGCGCCAATGCCGGTTTTTCATGCTCTGAGATATCCTGAGAAACTTTTTATCCCTCTAAAAGAAAATTTTACCAAAGAGGCCATCGGGTTTGCCGTCAAAAAATCAGATCATGACACACTCAATTTCCTTAACAACTGGATTTTAAATAGGCATGCAAGCGGTTTTTTAAAAGAGAAAAAAGCATACTGGTTTGAGTCAAAAGAGTGGGAATCCCTAATTAAATAGATGAGATTATGTCAAATTGTTTAGATAATGTCTGGTAACTTAGATGATGTCTGGTAACTTAGATGATGTTAAGTCGCTTCAATACGATTAAGCCTTTAAAATTTTCAATCATAGATATTGTCGTTATTTTTTTAATTATAACGGCAATATCTATATTTTTTTCAAGGATGAACAGTGTTCTTGAGTATCACTGGGAGTGGGATATCATTCCCAACTACTTTTTTTTCCAGGATAGTGATTCTGGAGAGCTTAAGGCCAATATCCTTGTCCAAGGTTTTGTAACAACTATTAAACTGAGTGTCTGGGCGATTCTCATAGGTTTTTCCCTTGGGACAATATCAGGGGTGATGGGAGCAAGAGGCTCTTTTGAACAGAGGTTTATCTCCAGAGCCTATGTTGAGGCCATCCGAAATATTCCCTCCCTTGTACTGGTTATAATATTTTACTATTTTGTTTCCAGCCAGTTTCTTAATGTGCTCCATATTGACACATGGTTAAGAAAAAGCAGTGAGAGTGTTCAACAAATTACAGGCTTTTTCTTTGCAGGGCCCGATCAGATCAATTCATTTATTTCAGCAGTTATAGCTCTTGGAATCTATGAGGGTGCCTATGTTTCAGAGATAGTACGTGGAGGTATTATATCAATCCCCCAGGGGCAGTGGGAGGCATCTTTTTCCATAGGGCTTTCAAAAAGAAAAACATTTCAGTTAATCATCTTACCCCAGACCCTTAGAAAGGTTGCTTTTCCCCTTGCAAACCAGTTTATCTCCACCATCAAAGATACAGCCATTGTATCTGTTATCTCCATACAGGAGCTGACCTTTCAGGGTATGGAGCTCATGGCAGCCACTTTTTTAACCTTTGAAATATGGATTACAATTACACTGCTTTATTTTATTTTAACCTTCTCTATTTCAAGTATGGTTGCCTTGCTTGAAAAAAAATACGCTATTGAGTCGTAATATCAGGGGAAAGGCAGTTTTCTAAGAAAGCAGATCAGTAAAATTTCCAATACGAAGAACAAAAAAAATTTTGCAACCCAAGCGTATTTTAGTACGTAAGGATTGCAAAATTTTGAAGCAACCAAATTAGAAAGATGAATTAGAAAGATGAATTCACATTCAATTAATTATGTTCAGTATTCTCCGGAGAGGTTCTGCAGCTCCCCATAAAAGCTGATCCCCAACTGAAAAACAGGTAAGATAATCTTCTCCAAGATTCATTTTTCTGATACGTCCCACGGGAACAGTTAAAGTCCCTGTTACTGCAGCAGGACTTAAATTATTAATGGTCTCTTCCTTTATGTTGGGAATTACTTTAACCCAATCATTATGTTCTGAAAGCAGGGTCTCTATTTCATTTAGAGAAACATTTTTATTGAGTTTGATTGTAAATGCCTGGCTGTGACACCTCATGGATCCAACCCTTACACACTGACCGTCAATGGCGATGGGATTATCAGAACGCCCTATAATCTTATTGGTTTCCACAACACCTTTCCACTCTTCTCTTGTCTGGCCGTTTTGCATGGGTGCATCAATCCAGGGGATCAGGCTTGCTGCAAGGGGAACTGCCCAGTTTTCAGTATTAAAAGAGTCCGATCTCATGGTGTTAATGACATTTTTATCAAGATCCAGAATAGCTGATGACGGGTTGTCAAGAATGGTCGATGCGGTACTGCCAATGGTTCGCATCTGGTTGACAAGCTCTTCCATATTTTTAGCCCCGGCTCCGGAAGCTGCCTGATAAGTCATGGAAGTAACCCACTCAATTAAATTGTTTTCAAACAGACCTCCAAGCGCCATGAGCATAAGAGAGACTGTGCAGTTGCCGCCTATATAATTTTTAATGCCGTCTGTTAATGCATTGTCAATGATTTTCCGGTTTACAGGATCAAGTACAATCACACTGTTGTCATGCATCCTCAGGGTTGATGCTGCATCAATCCAGTAGCCGTCCCACTTTTTTTCTTCAAGTTGAGGTCTGACCTTTTCTGTGTAAGATCCACCCTGGCAGGAGAGAATGATATCCATATTACATAAAGTTTCTATATCATAGGCATCAATTAAAACAGGTGTCTCAACACCAATATCAGGCCCTTTCAGACCCACCTGGGAGGTTGTATAAAAAACAGGTGTGAAATTTTTAAAATCATTATTTTCTCTCATTCTCTCGATTAGTACAGAGCCAACCATACCGCGCCAGCCAATTATTCCCACTTTTTTCATTTTCATCTCCCTTCTCAATCGATATAAAAGATTGATTACTTTTTAATTAAAGAACAGCATCAGGCATGATTCTTTCAGGATTTGTAATGTAACCTAAAGGTCGGAAACTGTTGGATTCCAGATCCGCCGCGTGATCACTGCTGTGCCTTGATTGCCTGTTCAAGTTTTTTTATTTTGGGGCCATTTTCTTTCCACATTCTGCATGAATCAACAATAAATTTTTTTCCTTCAAAAAAGGCAAGGTCTTTTGGGACAGGAGATTTTTCTTTTCTATTATATGTCAGCCAGCCCTGAACAATTTCCTGGCTCATAGCAGTTATCAACTGGCAGAGGTGTGCACACCCTTTTTTACCGCCCATGATATTTCGTATGATTTTTGAAAATCCTGATCTGATCTCAAGACCTTTAAGTTTTTCAACTGTATCGAGGGTATCAGCGCATTCTGGCATGGGGACCTTTACCATCTCTGCCTGGGCATCTTCTATTGTAAGCGGGTAAGGCTTTATCAGAAGCTTCACATCCATATGGTGGACAACACCCGGCTCTACAATATCTCCTGTAATATCAAATATTTTTATATATCTTTCATCTTTTAAAACACCATGGACAATCACCCTTGAATCTGTATGCGGATAGGTGGCAAGATGTATATCCCTTGTATGAATTCTGGTTTGACTCTCTACAATTTCATTCAACATATTTTTACCTTGTAATCTGATACTGTTTTTTAAAATTCGGGCTTTAAAATATATGATATATGCTAAAAAGTAAACAAGGTATCAAGATTTCAAATATCATAAATTTAGATCAAACTTGAACTTGTGCCCTTGTCTTTGCTATTCTTGATATAACAACACCTGTCTATATTTTGTTGGCTTCCCACGTTTTATAAGATATTTGAAAACTTGATTTGGTTTTTTAAAATATACTAAATAGGGCTTGCTGAATAATTCAGTTTTGGCCAAATTGCCAGCCCTCAAAAATTTTATAGCCGAATATGTGCAACCGGCTCAACAATAATTCTCCATCTTCATTCTGATTTTTGGCATAGCGGCCATCCAAAAACAGACAAAAAAATTTAGGAACATGGCCCTCAACCATTTTTCCAGGTTCATAACAAGGAAAACAACAGCGATAGCTGTTTCAGATGTTTTTGATAGCTTGCACATT
>CAYZCC010000131.1:588-6455 GCA_964476805.1 uncultured Desulfobacula sp. | reverse complement strand
CCATTCCATGGAGGCTCTCTTTGACAAGGAACGCAACTTCAGCACAATTTTCATCCAGTTTAGCATAGGAGCCGATGGCTACAATCTGTTTTCGCTTGCCTATCTGCATCAGTCCAATAATAGTCATGTTTCGTCTGTAATCAACCTGGGCCCACTGTTCTTGAAGCATATCCCTTGAAAACACTTTCCGTTTATTAAAAAATCTGTAGTAGATGGAATCTTCCTGTAGAGAGTAGTAAAAATGGCGTGATTCAAACTCATCAGAGGGTAAAAGAGGCCTGAAATCAACAGTTTTCCCATTGGGCAGTTTATATGAATAGAGGTATTGATCCAGAAACAGAAGATCCTGTGTTGTCGGGGGGAGTTGATCCGGAAATATATAGTGCCGTTTTTTAGCCTCTTCAATTAAATCTTTCCTGAATTTCGGGTGGGCAATTCTGGCAAGTTCCATAACTCTCTGGTAAATACTTTTTCTTCGCATTTCAGCGATACCATATTCAGTGACAATAATATCGATATCACCTCTTGTGGTTGCCACACCTGCTCCTTCACTTAAATGTGTAACAATTCTTGAAATTTCACCATTCTGGGCTGTAGAGGGGATGATAATAATGGAAAACCCCCCTTTTGACATGGCAGACCCCCTGATGAAATCAACCTGATCGCCAATACCGCTGTAAAAGAGATACCCTTTTGAATCAGTACACACCTGACCGGTCAGGTCCACCTCAAGCGCCGAACTGATGGATATGAAATTGTCATTTTTTGCAATGACATTGGGATCATTTACAAATTCTGAAGATTTAAAATAAAAAACGGGATTATCATTAACGTAATCATAGAGTTTTTTAGAACCCATGCAGAGAGAAGCAACCGCCCTGTCCTGGAGATATGATTTTTTTTTATTGGTTATAATTCTGTTTTTAAAAAGAGGTAAAAGCCCCTCTGTGATAACCTGTGTATGAATACCAAGATCTTTTTTTCTGCTCAGACGGGAGACAACAGCATCTGGCAGATGTCCAAATCCAATTTGAAGCGTGGCGCCATCATCAACAAGCATATTTACATAGTGGCTGATTCTTTCAACGATTTCAGGGTTTTTTTTCTGGGGTAACGCCTCCACTATCGGCTCTTTATGCTCAACAATATAATCGATTTCCTCAATATCAAGTATACTGTCACCCCAGGTTCTCGGCATTTCAGGATTGATCTGGGCAATGACAATATCTGCATTTTTCATTCCCGAAAGTGTAATATCAACAGAAATCCCAAGACTGCAATATCCATTATCGTCAGGCGGGCTTACCTGTATGAGCGCAACATCAAGGCCAATTTCATTTGTTTCAAAAATTTCAGGAATCTGTGAGAGATAAACAGGGATATAATCAATTTTACCTTCAAAGGCAAACTGACGCATTGGAACAGATATAAAAAAGAGTTTAATGGAAAATCTTGAGAAAAAATTTTTATCATTCACATATTTTGAAAGTGTTGAAGAGAGCATCTGGTAAATTACAATATCCTGAATCGACAGATCTTCAACCATGGCTTTTATCAACTCTTGAGGTTCTCCACACCCGGTACCGATAAAAACTCTTGAACCATTTTTAATTTGTTTAACACTCTGTTCTGCTGACAAAACTTTGTCAGGATATCTCTCTTTCAGATCCATTTAATTTCTCCTGGAGTCGGTGCAAACAGCAGTTAAATTGAAACAGCAGTTAAATTGATTGACAGCCCCAATTTAATAGGATTATTATGCAATCGTGTATGGTAATTTGTCAATAAGATTTTGATAGTGCCTATCATTATGAAAACTTTTACTATGTTGCCAGTTGAAAATATCCAGTAAATAAAATCTGATGGTCTCGTAAAAAATTAAAAATGGCAAAGTCGCTATATATAATTTCAGTATGTTACGACCAAAAAATTGCCAAAATCGGACTTTTTACAGGTTCATCAAATCTCACCTCTTGTAAATTTAAAATAACGTTATCACTTGATAAAAAAACAACACGGCGCTTTATTATAAGGTTTTGATCCAGTGGAATAGCGTCAGATGAAAAAAGACAGACACAATCAAAAATTAAAAAATCACCTGAATGGGGAGGAGTATCATACACCTTTCCTTAAAGACAAATAGTTTTTTGTTATGATTTGTAATTCTCAGAAAGCATCACTCTTTTTTATCAAAACAATAAACTATTCATTTGACAAATACCCGATATTAACATATTTCAACCTTGCTTTAACCGCTATGACTTAAATATGACTGTCTGGAGATTAAAAATGAAGAGAATTGCATTGATTGTTTTAACGACTGTTTTTATCCTGGGTATCACCATAATAAATGGCCATTCTGAGCGCCAGGATTTAATGATGGCAACCACTACCAGTACAGACAACACCGGTCTTTTAGATTACCTCATACCCCATTTTGAAAAAAAGAGTGGTATTCATCTGAAGTGGACAGCAACAGGAACAGGAAAAGCACTGAAACTGGGTCAGAAATGTGATGTTGATGTCCTTCTTGTGCACGCCCCGCCTGCAGAAAAAAAATATATTGCAGATGGCTTTGGTAAAGATAGAAGAGAAATCATGTACAATGATTTTGTGATCATAGGTCCTGAAAATGATCCTGCCGGCATAAAAGGCAAAGGCATATCAGAGGCTTTAAAACTGATCAAAACAAAACAGACTGTCTTTACAAGCCGTGGTGATGACTCCGGCACCAATAAAAAAGAGAAGCTGTTGTGGAAAAATGCTGGAATCCAACCGCCTGACAGAGAAGAGTGGTATGTGCAGACAGGCCAGGGAATGCTGGCAACAATTAATGTATGCCAGGAGAGAGACGGCTACACCATGACAGACCGGGGAACATATATTAAATATCAATCCGTGCAAAACAATAATGCCCCTCTGAAAATAGTGGTTGAGGGAGATGCTGTACTTCTCAATCAATACAGTGTCGTGACGCTTAACCCTGAAAACTGCGCCAATGCTGAATATGACTTAGCCGTTAGATTCTCTGACTGGATGGCTTCACAAACCGCACAGAACCTGATAAAAAATTTCAGGCTGCTTGGGCAGAAACTTTTCATACCCAATGCCAAGTCGAATAATGAATAATACACAATTGTGGAAACCGCTTCATGTTTTTTTTTGGTTTCCGCCCTTCAGGTTATTATTCACTATTAATTACTGCTTTACCAAAGGGGTTGTATGGATTTCATAGTTGCAGGGTTTATTAAAGCTATTGAGCTTGTGATCAGCGGAGACCGCTCCACCTGGAGTGCGATTCTGGCAACACTGGAAGTTTCAACCTGCTCCATGCTGCTAAGCCTCTCAGCAGGACTGCCCCTGGGCTTTTTTCTTGGATATTTTGATTTCAGAGGGAAAAAAGCCATAAGAACCATTGTGGATACAATGCTTGCCCTGCCAACGGTTTTCATTGGCCTTGCTGTTTATGCATTTATCTCCCGCCAGGGGCCTCTTGGCGAATTCAACCTTCTTTTCACACTGACAGGCATTGCAATCGGTCAGACCATTCTTGCCCTGCCAATTGTAACAGCTCTCACTGCATCCACCATTGAAAATATTGACCAGGAGTTTAAACTCACCCTTATAACGCTGGGTGCAGGAAAACGAAATATTATTAAAACCTGTCTCTGGGAGGTAAGATATGGAATCCTTGCAGCAGCAGTCACAGCCTATGGAAGGGTTTTAACTGAAGTTGGCATATCAATGATGGTGGGCGGGAATATAAAATACCACACAAGGACCATTACAACAGCAATTGCCCTTGAGACAAACAAGGGACTGTTTGCCAACGGCATTGCCCTTGGCCTTGTTTTGATCCTGATTGCATTTATTGTAAATCTCTCTCTATCTTTTTTAAGGGAACAATGACGACTTTAAGGGAACAATGACGACAAGAGAACCGGCCTATCATTTAAAAAATATCTGCCACTATTACGGCCATACAAAAGTGCTGGATATTGATGAGCTGAAAATTAGAAAAGGATCAATTACTGGTCTTACCGGACCCAATGGCAGCGGCAAAAGTACGCTTTTAAAGCTTCTGGCGTTTGCCCTAAAACCATCTCAGGGTAAAATCATATACAAAGGAAACGAAGAGTATCCATTTTCAACAGGTATCCGTTCAAAAATAACACTTTTGAACCAGAAACCCTATCTTTTAAAAAGAACGATTTTTGAAAACATTGCCTATGGCCTGAAAATCAGAAAAGATACCGATCATCTTGAAAAGAGGGTCAAAAATGCTCTTTTATATGTGGGCCTTGATTTTAAAAAATTTAAAGATAGAAAATGGCATGAAATATCAGGTGGTGAAGCCCAGAGAGTTGCCATGGCTGCAAGGCTTATTTTAAAGCCGGAAGTGCTGCTTCTTGACGAACCTGTTGCAAGTGTTGATGAAAAAAGCGCAAAACTTATCCGCAAAGCCTCTTTAAATGCAAAAAAAGAGTGGGGAACAACCCTTATCATTGTGAGCCATGATATTCAATGGCTTTACTCCATAAGTGACCGGCAGATTTCCATGTTTAAAGGGAAGCTTTTTCCCACTGGCATTGAAAATATTATCACACGGCCCTATGAGAAACTGGACACTGAAACCTGCATAAAAAAACTGGGGGATGGACAGAATATCAAACTGCCCTTTCCCGCCCTGAAAGCATGCCATGCCATTATTAAAAAAAAAAGAATATTCATTGGCCTTGAACAGCAGGAAAAGAGAAAAAATCTCAATCAGCTCTCCGGCCATATCACTTCAATGCAGTTTGAAAAAAAATCAGGTCTTGTTATGACAACAGTGACTGTTCATGATCGATCTTTTGTTGTAAGAGTGGGCCAGGATGAAATCACAAACCTGATGCTGTACCCCGGGAAAAAAGTGGTCCTTAAATTTTACCTGCAGGATATAGAGTTGATTTAAATTGTAATTGTATACTACTCTTTCTCAAACGACTTCAAAACAAGGAAAAAAAGGCTGCCATATTGATTCATATATCCTGCTGTAAACTGTGCATATTTACCATTACCGCAGAAAAGATCAGCTCTTGCAGGGCCTTTGATTGCACCGCCTGTGTCCTGGTTTAACACAAAAAGAGAGGCTTTCTCCCACTCCTTTACAGGTTTGATGTTTTCTTTGTCCGGCAGCCTGGACTGCATAAAACATAAGGCGCCTTTAGGGAACAGGCCTGTATCCGTGGCAATGGAACGAAGAGGTGTCACTTCAACACCCAGACAACCGTAAGGCCCGCCATCTTCTATTTGAAAAAACACAAAACTCTCATTATAGTTCAGGACTTCATCCATTCTCTCAGGGTTGAGTTCAAGCCATTTTCTGATGGCCTGCAGGGACATATCCTCTTTTAAAATTTCATTTTTTCCAATCAGATACCGACCAATGGAGCGGTAAGCATTCCCGTTGCTTTTTGCATAATGAAGTCTTAACTGCTCTCCTGAATCAAGCACAACTCTGCCAGATCCCTGAATTTCAAGAAAAAACCTGTCCACACGGCTTTTAAGCCACACCAGAGGTTTTGATCTGCCTGTGAAATCCTCCATAGAGTTGATTTCTGCTCTTGAAAAATAGGGAACCACTCTATTTTTTGGCTCATCAACCCTTGCAACAAGACGTTTATGCCCTTTATACTTCTCTGAAAAGAGTGATAAATCAATTTCCAGCAGATCACCTGGAATGGAATATAGAGGGTATTTATAAATTTCATCCCCCATTAAACTGCCTTTATAGGTGGGTTCAAAATACCCTGTAAAAAGGGTTTGGCCATCTTCATTGCCTGCGGCCTTATAAACAGTGAATCTGGATTTTATAAATTTATTCA
>CAYZCC010000131.1:0-578 GCA_964476805.1 uncultured Desulfobacula sp. | reverse complement strand
AACGTTCTGACCGACTGATTTTCCTGCACAAACTTTCTAAATGTCTCCAGAGAGACAACCAGGTGGGCCGCCGTGTATATATCTTTCCCATATTGATACTTTCTGTGTGGAGGCACTCTTTTAAAATAGGCGAGACTGTGATCAATGGAACGGGTTAAACCCTGGGAATCAAACTTGTCGTTAAACTGTGGATAATCCTTAGATTTTAGTTTTTTCAAAGCGTTAAATTTTGTAATATCCTCTCTTGCGCCTGGAAAACAACCGCTGAAAAAACAGATCATTGTTGCAAAAAGAAAAATCCATACCCCGACTGATACGATCTTGTTATTCATCTTGAAACTGCCTGTTAAATTCTCTGATTCTGGTTTTTGAATACTCTATCTCCTGTAAATCATCCAGAGCCCTGGAAGAGACATCCAGACCATCCAGCTTCTTCGCA
The DNA here is from genome assembly GCA_964476805.1 of uncultured Desulfobacula sp. Taxonomy (GTDB): domain Bacteria; phylum Desulfobacterota; class Desulfobacteria; order Desulfobacterales; family Desulfobacteraceae; genus Desulfobacula. The sequence continues at coordinate 139 of CAYZCC010000131.1, read as the reverse complement.
GTGGACATCACCCTTGTCTCCAATGCACCCACTGTCCTGTTGTAAGTTGCAGCACACTTTTCAATATCCTTGCCAAGGTGATTGATATGATCAGTCATGGTACAAAGCCTGGAAAATAATTCCACCCCAAGATTTCTGA
>CAYZCC010000130.1:5787-6487 GCA_964476805.1 uncultured Desulfobacula sp. | reverse complement strand
GGTGAGTTGGATGTTGAAATGCCCTTTAAGTAATATTTATAAGACTATTTTCTACTGCAAAAAAAACAACAAGAAAAAACAGAATAAACAGGAGCGGACAGTGACTGCTATTAATGATGTTGTATTGATTCATCTTGAAGATGAACCTGTCTCCTTTGCAAGGGTGGAAAATATACTGCCAGACGCTAAAAAGGATTGGTACCATGTCAGGTTACTGATGCTTCAGGTGCCTCTTCAGGTTGTGACATGGATTTTAAAAGATGATTATATCAATGGTCATGATTTTCATATGAATGGCAAAAAGATGAAATTAACAAAGGTTGAAAGCCCTGTGGAAGAAATCCCCCGGCCTGCGACTGAAGATAAAGCAGATGGAAAAACTTCTGAAGATGTGGGCGCACAAAAAAAACAGGGAGAACTAATCTCTTTTTCTGATTTTAAAAAAAATCGTGATTCTGATGATGCAGGGTAGATCTGCTGTTGAGTAAAATGCAGATTAAAGATTTAACAATTCACGGGAAAACTTTTTTAGCTCCCCTGGCAGGAGTATCCAATCTCCCTTTCAGACTTCTTGTAAAAGAGTGTGGATGTTCGGTTGTATGTTCTGAAATGATAAGCGCCAAGGGAATTATCTACCATTCCAAAAATACTTTCAAACTTCTTGCTTCTCAAAAAAAAGAACAACCCCTCTCTGTTCAGA
>CAYZCC010000130.1:0-5777 GCA_964476805.1 uncultured Desulfobacula sp. | reverse complement strand
AGGTGCAAAATATATAGAGAGCCTTAAAACCGCCAGTATTCTGGATATTAATTTTGGATGCAGTGTAAAAAAAATTGTTAAACAGGGCGCTGGCGCTGCCTTGATGAGAGAGCCTGAACTAAGTAAAAAAATTTTGTCAGCTGTGAGGGAGGCAACAAGCCTGCCTTTGACAATTAAATTACGTTCAGGATGGGATGACTCAGGCCAGCAGGCTTTTCAAATTGCTCAAATTGCCCAAAACTGCGGAGTGGATGCTGTGATATTACACCCCAGAACGGCGGGTCAGGGCTTTAAAGGCAGGGCAGAGTGGGATTTAATTTCAAAGCTTAAACAACGCTTAGCCATTCCTGTTATTGGCAATGGAGATATTAACAGTGTTGAAGATGCTATCAGGATGCTAAAATCCACAGGTTGTGATGGTGTGATGGTTAGCCGGGCTGCCATGAACAACCCGTTTCTTCTATCCCAGATTGATGATTTTCTGGAAACCGGATCTTATAAAAACAACTCAAATTACAAAATCTTCAGGGCAATGGAATCCCTGACGGCAATGTATGTGGATTATTTTGGAGAAGATTCAGCCTGCAAAATGCTTCGCAGCAGACTTTCATGGTTTGTAAAGGCGATGCCAAGGTGTTCTGCTTTTAGAAAACAGCTGGCTTCCATTAATTCAGAAAATCAAATCATAATGCTCATAAAAGAGTTTGAAACAAGAACCGTGTGACAGATTTTTATTCCTTCTCATATACAGCCGTTGCGATGGAACTGATACCGCCTCTGGGTGTGAATTCACCCCTGATTTCCATTCTCAAGGGTTGCAGAATCTCCACAAGATCATCAAGAATTTTATTCACCACGTGTTCATAAAACATGCCTACATTTCTATACTGCAGAAGATAATACTTTAAAGATTTAAGTTCCACAATCGTTGTATCAGGCCTGTATTTTATAATGATACAGCCATTGTCCGGCAGGCCTGTCATGGGGCACACCGATGTGTATTCAGGTTGTTTTATGATTATATCAATGCATCGTTTGGATTTGTAGGCATATGGAATCGGCTCTAACAAATCAGTTTTGACAATATCTGGATTTTCAATTTTATAGTTTGTCTTATAATTTTTATTTTCAACCACTGTTTTTATGCCCCCTTTTCTTTTTTATACGGCTGTTAACTTTGAGGGTCTCGTAAAAAGTCAAAAATGGCAAAACCGCTATATATCATTCCAGTATGTTACGACCCAAAAATTGCCAAAATCGGACTTTTTACAGGGTCATCAACTTTAATTACAGCACAAATTAACATAATGCGGGTTGTGTTTCAAATAATTAAATTGTCAAAAATTATCTGGTTCCGTGTCAATTATAAAATTATTGAGAGGCAGGTGGGAAATATTTGTAAAAAACAATTTTTCCCGGAACAGCCCCAGGACGGGGCGGTGAGGCTTGTAGAGGTGCGCATGCACAAATGAGACAAATGAAACACACCCACACAAACCGTCAATATATAATAAAATTATCGTGAAAACAAAAAAGTAAAAATTGACAAGAGAGTGAAAACAGAAGATAATGAACAAAGATTGCTTTCAAAGCTTTCTTTAAACTCTTTGTTAAAAATTTATAAAATTTTTCGTTACATCTGGCATATCCATGTTTGACATTTTAAATACATTAGGGAGGATATTAATTAAATGAGTGATTTCTTACAAAATCTGCGTAACGGTCAGGCTGAAAAACAGCACCCCCAGAAAACACGTAAAAGCTATGACAGCTCCTATCATTACACCAATCAAAAATTTTACTCATATGGAGGCTATCAGAACAGCAGAAGTCAACAGATGAAAAAGCCACCTCCTCAGCCCCGGACAGGTAACCAGGTCTCCCCGAATGACAATCTTGTTACATCCATGCTGGTTGAAGCCATTGAAACTTTGAGCAGTCATATTGAGACGCTGGCCAACAATCAAAATGAGATGATAAAAGTTCAGCAGAAGACTGCCAATATGTTGGAACGTCAGGTCAACGAAGCTGAAAGAATTTTCAAACACCTTAATATTGCACCTCTTTATAACAAAGAGCCTGAAGAAGAGAAAACTGCCAAAGAGACTCATAAAAACCACTATGTAACTTCTACAAAATCTGATGCTTCAGTTGCAGATAAAAAACTTGGCCGTGAAGCTGTTATGAAGCTTATTTACACCCTGCGAAAAGAGGGGGCTTCATTTGATCAGATTGCACTTCGTTTGGTTGAACTGGGCCAGCCGACATTTTCCGGAAGAGGAGAGTGGCATGCGCAGACGGTTCACAGGCTTTGCAATAAAAAATAACAGTTCATTTGAAAAACCAACAGAGCGCAGAAAAAAAAAGTTTAATGGGCCGCCTGTTTTTTTATGAAGGCCATATACTCTTCCCACTCAAAGGTCAGCAGATGCCTCTTTTTTGTATTACACGCTTTGCAGCATGGAACAAGATTAAACTTCTGAGACTTCCCTCCCCTGGAAAGAGGAATAACATGATCCATTGTCAGGGAAGCCGGGGGAAAGCTGTTTTGACAATAGTGGCAGATACCTGAAGAGCGTTTTCGCTTCCACCATTGACTTGAGCGCAGTTTTCTTGCTTTATCCCGCTCTTTTTTTATCAGCAGATCCTCTGTAAATCCCGGATCAGAATTCATTTTTTAATACCCAAATTCGTTCAGCATTTTTTCATTGCCAATCCAGTTCTTTGTCACTTTGACAAAAAGTTTAAGCAGAACTTTCTGCCCTGTAAACGCTTCTATATCTTTTCTGGATCTTGACCCAATTTTTGACAGCATGGCGCCTTTTTTCCCTATGATAATACCTTTTTGAGAATCCCTTGCCATATGTATGCTGGCATGTATTACAATGAGTTTTTTCCCCACTGCAAATGAGTCAACAGTCACTGCACTTGAATAGGGAATTTCCATCCCTGTCAGTCGAAAAACTTTCTCCCGGATTATCTCTTTAACCATAAATTTTTCAGATATATTAGTAAATGTCTCTTCTTCAAATAGTGGAGGGCCTTTGGGAAGTAAACTCTCAATCTCCTCAAGAAGATTTCCAATTTGAATACTTTTTCTGGCTGAAATCGGGACAATCGCCTTGAAATTAAACATTTTCCGGAGCTCTTCAACAAGGCTGTAAACTTGAGCGTTCTTTGTCAGATCAATTTTATTGAGTGCAAGGACAACTTTTTTGTCTGTTTTATCCAACTGGGATAATATTAATTTTTCAGCTGAATAATTCCTGCCTGCAGCATCAACCATAAAAAGAATAATATCTACATCCTGGAGAGCTAAGACCGCCTGATCAACAATTCTTTTGTTTAACCGGTTTGTACTTTTATGGATTCCAGGAGTATCAACAAAAATGATCTGGGATACGGGTCTGTTGACTATACCGATAATTCTATCCCGGGTGGTGTGTGGTTTTTTGGATGTAATGGAAATTTTCTGGCCGAGAATACGGTTTAGAAGTGTTGATTTGCCTGTGTTGGGAGCACCTATGATTCCAACAAAGCCTGATTTAATAATCTTATTTTGTTTTCTGTTCTTCATATCTGCAATAATTTTATATTCCCAAAAATCAACCAATCATTTACAGTGATTCACTATTGTACCACTCAATTAAATTGTCAATTTCATCAAGAATCGTCTCTCTTCCTTTTCCGGTTTTTGCGGAAAAAACGATGACCTGGTTTTCTTCTTTTTTTAATTGTGAACAGATGGATGAAAGCCGTTTTTTCTGTCTGGTTTTTGATAATTTATCAGATTTTGTCAAGACAGCAAGAAATGGCATTTCATGGGTTTCAAGCCACTCTATCAGATCAAACTCCTCTTTTCTTAAATCCCTTCTGATATCTATCAGTAAAATCAACCCCATAAGGTTTTTTCGAAAAGAGAGATAGGTTTCCACCATTGGCTGCCATTGCGCCCTGATTTTTTTTGAAACTCTGGCATACCCATATCCTGGAAGATCGACAAAAGAGAGGCTCTCATTAATTAAAAAAAAATTGATAAGCTGTGTACACCCTGGCTGCGAGCTTGTTTTTACCATATTTTTTCTTTGAATCAAACGGTTGATCAAAGATGACTTGCCTACATTGGAACGTCCTGCAAATGCTATTTCAGGCAGAATATGTTCAGGATATTGAGAAGGTTTTACAGCACTTTTGACAAATTCAACAGTTTTAATAATCATTTGAATTCTTTTAAATACCTTTCCATACGGTCCAGGCCGATTTCAAGATTTTCCATTGAATTGGCATAGGAAAATCTTAAATATCCCTCTCCATGCGCACCAAAGTCAATGCCAGGAGTTACTCCCACGTGGGCTTTTTCCAGGATATCATGGGAAAGGCTGAGAGAATCATTTGAAATATGTTTTGCATTGGCAAAGATATAAAATGCACCGGTCGGTTCAATGGTAATTCCAAGCCCCATATTTTTTAATCGATCAATGACATATACACGTCGCCTGTTATAGGTTGCTTTCATCTTTTCAGTCTCTTTTTGAGCATGTTTCAAGGCAGCAATACCTGCAAGCTGAGTCACTGAATTGGCACAGATAAAGAAATTTTGTTCAAGGACCTGCAGCGCCCTTACAAATTCAGGTGGTGCTATTAAATATCCAAGCCGCAATCCGGTCATGGCAAAAAGTTTTGAGAATCCGTTCAATACAAAGGCGTTATCGGTAAACTCAAATATTGAATGCTCCTGACCTTCATATACCAGCCCATGGTATATTTCATCTGAAACCACATAAAGGTGATTCTCTTTAGCAACATCCACAATCTGCTGCATTCTTTTTTGGGAGATAACATTGCCAGTGGGGTTGGAGGGAGAATTAATAAAAACAGCCTTTGTTTTTGAAGTTATTTTTTCTTTTATTGCCTGGGGAGTATAGACAAAACCCTCCTTTTCAAAAACCGGGACTGTGACGGGAATGCCCTGTACATAATTTATAAAATTTGCATAACAGGCATAGTGGGGGTCAGATATAATAACCTCATCACCTGGATTTAAAAGTGCAGAAAACAAAAGCAGCATGCCAGGAGAAGTGCCGGATGTAATAATAATCTGGTCTGGATCAATTAGGGTGTTATATGTTGTTTTATGATAGTGGGAAATTGCTTCACGAAGCCTTATATCACCAAGGCTGTGGGTATAGTGTGTCTCATTTGCCGACAACGCGTCAACAGTGGCTTGATTAACACACTCCGGCACATTAAAATCAGGTTCGCCGATTTCCATGTGGATAATATCAATGCCTGATTTTTCCATTTTATGGATCTTCTCCATTATCTCCATAACAATGAAAGGCGTTATTTTTTTACATCGCTTTGCAGGTTTCATTTAAAGCACCTTGTTTAATGAGTATTCAACAATTCCTTCTGCCCCGGCCTTTAGCAGCTGTGGAATCAGATCACGAACTTCTCTTGTATCAATGATAGTTTCCACAGCAAACCAGTCAGATTGATATAAGGATGCCACCGTGGGTGCATTGAGGCTTGGGAGAAGAGAGACAATCTGTTCAATTTTGTTTTCAGGGACATTCATTTTAATCCCCACCAGTTTTTCTGCAACCAGGGCGCCCTGCAGCAGCATGGCAATCTGTTCAATTTTTTTTCTCTTTTTAGGGTCAGCCCAAGCGTGTTTGTTTGCAATCAGTTGGGTGTTGGTTCTCATTATTTCATGGATGATTTTTAAGTTATGGGCTCTGATTGTACTTTCAGTTTCAGTGATCTCTACAATGGCA
>CAYZCC010000129.1:0-6495 GCA_964476805.1 uncultured Desulfobacula sp. | reverse complement strand
ATTAATACGGATATACCGGCAGGGGTCATCCCTTCAATCCTGGATGCCTTACCCAGGGAGTCTGGAAGAATGCGGCACAGCTTTTCTGTCATTTCATTTGAAAGGCCATGGGCTTTCGTGTAATCAAAATTGTCAGGGATATTCATTTTTTCAAGATCTTTATATTTATGGATCTCTCTGATCTGACGTTCAATATACCCTTCATATTTAATCTCTATTTCAGCCTGCTGTTCCGCCCTTTTAAGAACAGATTCCGGCGGCTGGCAGATCTCTTTTAATATTTCATAATCAAGCTGTGATCTTTTAAGCAGTTGATCCAGCTTTACACCGTTTGAGATTCTATTTGTCCCTTTTGCCTCTAAAATTTTATTAACCGTTTCAGTGGGTTTTACAAGGGTTGTTTTGATACGCCTGATTTCCATTTGAGTCTGGTGTTGTATCTTTCTGCATGAATTCAGGATATCATTGTTCACAAGTCCCAATTGATTGCCAATGGCAGAGAGTCGTAAATCAGCATTGTCTTCCCGCAGCAGCAGCCGGTACTCGGCCCTGGAAGTAAACATTCGATAGGGCTCTTTTGTCCCTTTTGTCACAAGATCATCAACCATAACACCCATATATGCCTGGGAGCGGTCAAGGATAAACGGGTCTCTTTTTTGAATCTTACAGGCCGCGTTAATGCCTGCCCATAAGCCCTGGGCTGCGGCTTCTTCATATCCTGAAGTGCCATTGATCTGTCCGGCAAGAAAAAGACCTCTGATTTTTTTAGTTTCAAGGGTGAGAGATAACTCCAGGGGATTGATATAATCATATTCAATGGCATAGGCGGGTCTCATAATCTGTGCGGATTCAAGGCCTTTTACTGATCTTACAACTTTATACTGGATTTCAAGGGGCAGGCTGTTGCCAAGACCGGAAGCATATATCTCCTTGGAAGTTTGCCCTTCATATTCAAGAATTACATGGTGATGCTCTCTTTTTGGAAATTTTACAATCTTATCTTCAAAAGAGGGACAGTATCTTGCAGACATTCCTTTAATACCACCGCCATAAAGCGCGGAATGTTTTAAGTTCTGCCTGATGATTTTATGGGTCTCACGGTTGGTCTGTCCCATAAAACTTGGCAGCATGGTATTTGAAACAGACGGTGTTGAAAAAGAGAAAGGTTTGGGATTATTGTCTGAGGTGTGGATATTAAATTGTGAGAAATCAATGGTATCAGAATGAAGCCGCGGCGGGGTTCCAGTTTTCATCCTGCCGGTTTGAAACCCCAGTTTTTTCAGATGCTCTGCAAGACCAGCCGATGAGAATTCTCCCGCTCTACCGGCCTGGATTTGTGATGGGCCAATATGAACCACTCCTTTTAAAAAGGTTCCCGTGGCAATGACAACGGCTCTTGTAAAGTATTCAAAACCGGTCTGATCAACCATTCCAGTCACAAAATTTTTTTCAACGACAAGTTCCTGTGCCATCCCCTGCTTTAAATCAAGGTTTTTGGTTTTTTCAATGACAGATTTCATACTCCCTGAATAGACAAGCTTATCATTCTGGGTTCTTGTTGAGTGAACGGCAGGCCCTTTCCGGGTATTCAATGTTTTATACTGGATGGCGGAAGCGTCTGAAATTTTTGCCATCTCACCGCCAAGGGCATCAATTTCTTTCACCAGCTGCCCTTTTGCCATGCCGCCAATTGAAGGAGAGCAGGGCATAAAAGCAATTTTATCCATATCAATGGTTAAAAGCAGCGTCAGGCATCCCATACGTGCTGAAGCAAGAGCGGCTTCACAACCGGCATGACCCGCGCCAATAACAATGACATCATATGTTTTAAAATTAAAATTCATAACCGCTAATATATAATTGCTTCAAGTAATGATCAACAGATAAAATAACAATATTTTGAACCGGTTAGAGAGATAAAATGAATCTTTTGAATTTCAGGTGCTTGGCATTAAGGTAATAATAGTTTATAAATAGAGAAATTGAATACCATAACAATGAAATTGAAAGGATATATTACGATGACACATTCAGACAAAGGCCATTATGCTGCAAAACACAAGGATAAAAAAATCAATGAAAAAATGACGGCTTTAATTAAATCTTTTTCCAGCGAAAACAATCTGACCTGTTCAATGGCACATAAGGCCGCCAATGAACTTGGGGTGTCGCCAGGAGAGATTGGAATTCAGGCGGATCTTATTGAATTCAGAATAACCATGTGCCAGCTGGGCCTGTTTGGTTACGAAGGCGGAACAAAACAGATTGACCCGGACTTTAACCTGCCTTCTGATATGGAGGAACAGATTGATAAAATCAGTAAAGAGGGTAGAATCTCCTGTCTTGAATGCTGGAATATTGCAAAAAATTTAAACACAAAAAAGAGGGATGTTGCATCGGGCTGTGAGAAAAAAAAATTGAGGATTAAGCCCTGTCAACTCGGCGCATTCTAATATTTCCAATAAGGAGAAGTCAGGCGTTTGGGGAAAAGGTACACAGATTATAATACCTATTTACGGCAGCTTTTTGGTCAGAGGGTTCAGAAAATTTCCATTGATGCGGGTCTTTCGTGTCCCAACAGAGATGGAACTCTCTCAAAGAAAGGGTGTATTTACTGTAATTTAAAAGGCTCCGGCTCTGGCATGTTTAACAGAGGTCTTTCCATAAAAGAGCAGATTGAAAACAATAAAATAGGGGCCGTTAAAAAATATAAAGCGAAAAAATTCTTAGCTTATTTTCAATCCTACTCCAACACGTATACCCGTTGTGAACATATGAAAAATATGTTTGATGAAGCACTTGCCTGTGAAGGCATGGTGGGTATGGCCATTGGAACAAGGCCGGACTGCATTGATGAGACCAAACTGGATCTGATAGAATCTTACACTGAAAATTATCTGGTCTGGCTTGAATACGGGCTGCAGTCTGTTCACGATGTCACACTTAACAACATGAACCGGCAGCACACAGTGAATGATTATTTTGATGCGGTTGAGTTAACAAAGGGCAGGGGGGTGAATATATGTGCCCATGTTATTCTCGGGCTTCCAGGGGAAGACAGAAACATGATGCTTCAAACAGCCAGAACCCTGGCTGAAACCCAGATTAACGGCATTAAAATTCATCTTCTTTATGTTGTAAAAGGCACCATACTTGATCAAATGTGGAAAAGAGGGGATTATACTCCCCTTGAGCAGCATGAATATGTGGACACGGTTTGTGATTTTTTAGAGCGGCTGCCAGCCAATATTATTATCCAGAGAGTGACAGGCGATCCCCATGCACAAGAGCTGAGAGCGCCCATTTGGGCTGGCAGATACAGGGAAACCTTTAATATGATCCAGGAGACTCTTGAAAAAAGAGACTCTTTTCAGGGGTTAAAATATAAACCCGCATAATTACTTTACGATGATCCAGGACTCTATGGTGTCGTTCTCACCTCTATGTTATTCTTTGCAATACAATTTTTAACATCCTTTATTAACACCTCTTTTCTGTGAAATATCCCTGCTGCCAAAGCCGCTTCAGCCTCCGTATCTTTAAAGACTTTGATAAAATGGTCTTCACAGCCGGCACCACTTGAGGCAATCACCGGAATTGTTACGGCACGCTTCACAACATTTATTAATTCAAGATCAAATCCTGAATTGGTTCCATCTTTATCAATACAGTTTAAAAGGATCTCTCCTGCGCCAAGCTCCTGGCAGATTATGGCCAGGGTCACCGCATCCATATCTCGTGCGGATCTGCCTCCCTGGACAGTACACTGGTACCAGCAATACGCTTCATTGTCAGGTCCTGGAAACTTTGTTTTAATGACATGATGATTTTTTGCATCCTCTTCAGATTGTACATAAACTCTTTTCGGATCAATGGAAATCACAACGGCCTGGTTTCCATAAACACGTGAAATCTGCTCAATGGCGCTTTTGCCTGTTTTCTTTTTAGATTTCAGATACGCTTCTGCAATATATACAGCATCACTGCCTATGGAAACCTTATCAGCGCCTGATCTGAAGTATTTGGATGCCACATCAAGGGCCGTATAGTTTCTGCCGTTATTATCTGTATACTCTTTAATCCCGCCGCCGATGGTCAAAGGTATAAAAACATTTTTACTTGTTTTTTTAAGTAGTTCTATCATGGGCATATCTTTTAAGGGGAAATCTCTGAATCCGGTTATGTTTAAAAAAGTAATCTCATCTGCCCCCTCTTCATAATATCTTTTGGCAAGTTCCACCGGTTTGCCAAGATTTCTGACTTCACCCTCCTGTCTTACATCATATTGATCCCCTTTGGTCACCACAAGATCACCCGGATCGTTGGCGCGGACATCAAGACAGGCAATGATTCTTTTGGAAAGCCCCTTCCCTTTGATATCAACTGGTTTTCGAGCTTTCAAATCAGTTTTTAAAATAAAATTTTCCAACAGTTTGATGCCGCTTTTGCCGCTTTTTTCCGGATGAAACTGTGTCCCTATTATATGGCCTTTTTGAACACTGCTCACAAACTCATAATCATAATTTGTCGTTGTTAAAACAGCGGATGGATCTTCAGAGATAATATGATAGGAGTGAACAAAATAAAATTTTGTATCCATTGTAACATGGTCAAAAACAGGAGATTCCTGTCTGATATTAACCCCGTTCCACCCAATATGCGGCACAGCAAGAGAGGTTTTGAATCTTTGGACCCTCCCCTTTAAAAAATTCAGGCTCTCATGACCTGATAAATCCTCCTCGCTTCCTTGAAAAAGAGCCTGCATGCCAAGACAGATTCCAAAAAAAGGCTGATCCGCTTTGAGATATTCACGCAAAGGAAGGATATAGCCTCGTTCATTTAAAATTTTTATCATGCTCTCATAATTGCCCACCCCTGGAAATAGGATCTTTTCAGCATTTAGGATATCAGATGGTTGGGTCACCATTTTAATGCGGGCGCCAAACTTCTCTATGGCATTTACTACACTGCGGACATTGCCAGCCCCATAATCAAGAAGAGTGATCATATTTTTGAATTCCTGCCCAATTGTTTTCTTTTATCGCACTGGATATTGATAAGTGATGCTGTTTTCCCTTTTCCATGCTGTTTATCGTTCAGTCGCGGATATCGATATTGAATCTACATCACCAGCAGACTTGCATTATCAATACCTGCAACATCACCTTGAAACCCTTTTAACAAAGTCTCTATACAAGGGTCAATTTTTTCCATACCCATTTTCCGGCATACCTTATCATCAAGATCCGTGATGATAAAGATATTTATCCGGCTGCTCTTTGCCATCATGGACAAAGCGGTACCGCCATTCCCTCTATAGTGATCTGCAAGGATGTTAAATGCCTTACGAAAACTTTGAAATTCAAAATATTCAAGAAAAGTATCAGAGCCTATGCCGTCAGGGCATTGCGCATAAATTATCAAAGATCCCATATCTTTGACAAACATGGCGGCATTATGAATGGCCTTGTGTGCCTGGATAAAATTAATATCCTTTGGAAACCCGCCGCATGATGCAATCACAAGGTTGTATTGCTTTTCATCCCTGGTTTTATAACTATAATCAAGCGTATGGCATGCATTTAAAAAAGCAGTTTGGCTCCTCCCTACAACAAGCTGGCACACCCGTGCCTTTGAATCAAGTATTCCATGAATTGAAATCTGCTTGATTTTCAAGGCATCATCCATCTGTTTTAAATCATCAGCAAGCGGGTTGTTTTCAAGGTTTCCAGGCCGGCATCCCAAAGCAAGGGTTTTACTTTTTTTATCAAGAAAAAGCCCGTGATTGTGATAAATATCCGGCTGATATCCCAAACCTGGAAAAAGCAGTTTTCTCCCGCCGCCATATCCTGCAAAATAGTGGTGAGAGAGCGCACCCAAAGTAATAATCAAATCTGTCTCAAGAATATCTTTTCTAACATGAATTTTTGTCCCTCTCTTTGTTTTTCCAAGACAGGTGAAAAGATTTTTATCACGGCAGTCGTGATGAATAAACTCATAATTTTTATATATCTCGCCATAGGCAGCAAAACACTCTTCATCACTCTGTTCTGCATGGGTGCCATAGGCAATGAAAAATTTTATTTGATATTTTTGTATATTTTTTTTCTCAAGAGCATCCACTACCCATGGCAGATAAATTTTATAATCGCACCATCTTGTTTTATCTGCCACTACAATGGCCACAGCAAAAGAGGCCACATTGCAGCTGGAGAGTGTTTCTGGAAAACTTAAATAAAAATCTTTGATGAACTGCTCCCTGGTAAGGCAGAATAGAGGCTCCTGGATGTTTAAATTTACTGCTTTTTCAGGCAGAGAAACAGTGAACCCTTTTTTCCCATATTTGAATTTATGGAGTTTGTTCATTTTAAGATATCATTGCCTGCAGTTCCTGAATTTTTTTTCCCCTGTTGTACAATTCGTGTAAAAATACCTGCCTTTAGGAAGTTACTTTTTGTCAATCAAATTTACGAATATCCGGTTCGGTTTTTTAAT
>CAYZCC010000128.1:0-6646 GCA_964476805.1 uncultured Desulfobacula sp. | reverse complement strand
AAAGCTGTACAGACTGTTACACTATTTTGTATCAGTCTGTTTTGTATCAGTCTGTGCTTTTTTTATCTTTAATTTTCTGATTTCCAGAGACCATGGAGATTGCAGTACTCTCTTGCAACTACCTTGGCGGCATCGGTTTTAAATTCAACTTCAGGTTTATCTGTGGGTTTAAGTATCTTTCTTTGCACAAAAGAACCCTCTTCTGAACCAAGCTCAATCCACTCAATCCAGTGATCATCACCCATTGGATGAGGCACACTGCCGACTTTCACAAGATAGCCACCCTCTATTTTCTCAATAACAGGCACATGTTTTTCAATGGCTGCATCCACACTATTTTCAACCAGACGGCCCATCTCTTCGCCACAGCATATAACAGGGGGGTGTCCACCATGAAGGACTTGTACAATATTGCCACACTTACTGCATTTGTAAATTCCCAATGGGTCAGTCATTCTCTACCTCCTCTATTTTTGATTATTAAAAAACTTCTTGTTTCCATGAGCTGCCATGTTTAAACCATTGCAGCAATATTTTTTCCATACTCCTGGGCCGCTTTGATACCGCCTCCCACCCAGCTTGCTTTCAGCATCAAAGGGCCTCCTGTCACCATTTTCATTCCATAGATATGTTCCATGGTATCAAAAATCCTTCCAGCCGCTTCCCCGCTCCAGCCGTATGCACCAAAAGAACCTCCCGGCTTATCTTTAAGTTCTGCTCTCTCTGCCATAAACAGAATCTGTTTCATGGATGGAATCATCTCACCATGATAGGTGGCAGAACCAAATGCATAGCCGTCATAACCCTTAAGATCCTCTTCACTTTTAATCTCATTTGCTTTTTTCAAATCAGCCTCATACCCTGATATACGGATACCTTCTGCTATCAAATCTGCAATACCTTTTGTTTCATCTGATCTTGATGCATATACGATTAAAATTTTTCCCATTTTACTTCCCTATTAAATTTATTCAAAAGGCTTTTGACGTTGCCATTTTTTATACCGCGTTACTAAAAATATTTTCTAATTCTGCTTTGCCAAACTTATGTTTTAAAAGAGGTCGTTTCTTTAATACATCCAGCCTTTCATGGAATGGAACGCCCCTGTTTCTATATATAATTCCCGTGGGAATTTTACTGTCTTTATTGTGAACAGTTTGAAGCGCTTTATCATAATCTTCCGGGTCATGGTCTGTATCATTAAGGTCAAAGACCCTTGATTTATACCATGAAAGGGTATTAATCTTGTTAAAGGAGACACATGGCTGATAGATATTAACCATTGAAAATCCTTTGAAATTAATCGCTTCCGCAATCAAATATTGCAGCTGCTTCATACTCCCTGAAAAGCCCTGAGCAATAAATCCTGCTCCCATGACAAGAGCGGTTGCCACAGGGTTAAATGCACTGGAGACGGTTCCTTTACTCTGATTTTTGGTCTTCATTCCCAAAGCTGAGGTGGGGGATGCCTGCCCCTTGGTCAATCCATATATCTGGTTGTCGTGAATAAGAACCGTCAGATCAATATTACGCCGTATTGCTGCCAGAAAGTGATTCCCGCCTTCACCATAGCAGTCACCATCCCCTGTATTTACAATAATCCTAAGATCTGTGTTGGCAATCTTGGCTCCTGTGGCAATGGGAAGCGCCCTTCCGTGAAGTCCATGCACCGAATTGCATTCTATATAATTAGGTGTCTTGCCTGCCTGCCCTATTCCCGATATAATCAAAAGATCTTTTGGCTCAAGACCCAGATCTGTGAAGGCATTTTCCATTGATTTGATAATGGAAAAATTACCACACCCGGGGCACCACTGATTTTCATTGTCAATACTAAATTTTGATTTTGCCATACTTACTGTCCCGTAATCATTTTAAAATTTTTAATAATATACTCTGGATATATGGGCCTGCCGTCATATTTCAAGATAGATGAAAAATAGTCAACCCCTGTCTGCTGTCGGATCAGACTTCCCAGCTGGCAGGTGGCATTGCCTTCCACCACAATTAATTTTTTATCTTTAATCACAGTTTCAAGACCTTTGGAATCCAGGGGCCAGATATCTTCAAAAATTATCCACCCAACATCAATACCCTTATCCCTTAATGTTTTTCCTGCCTCTATGACACTTCCTTTTGTTGATCCCCATGCGGTCAGGAAAAAAGCGCTTTTATCATGAAAAACTTCTGGCAGTGTCATCTCGTTTTTCATTGATGAAAACTTTTTAAATCTCTTTTCAACCATTACATTCCTGTTTTCAGGGTTTTCAAAGGAGAGCCCTCTTTGAGTATGCTCATTACCCGTTGCCCTTACCAGAGATTCAGAATCACATGGAATCCTGCGCGGTGAGACGCCTGTATCAGTAATTTTGTATCGCAGATAGGTTTCAGCTTGATACAGTTTTGTATCTTTCTCCAGGAAACTTTCATGTTCATGACCGATTTTAAATAGACCTGTTTCAGTCTTTGCTGAATCCACAAGAAACTGATCCATTAATACAATGGACGGCACCTGATACTTTTCAGACAGGAAAAAGGCTTTTTTTACAGCATTAAATGTCTCAATAATACCGCCGGGTGCAAACACAAATCTGGGGAATTCATCCTGGGATGCGTTGATTGCAAAGAGAAGATCTGCCTGGGCGGTCCGTGTGGCAAGGCCTGTGGCCGGCCCGGGACGCTGGGCATTTAATATAACAATAGGTGTTTCACTCATTGCCGCAAAGCCAAGTCCCTCAACCATGAGACAAAACCCTCCGCCAGATGTAGAAATCATGGAGCGGACACCTGCAAAGGATGCCCCAATTGCCATATTGACTGCAGCAATTTCATCTTCAGCCTGCTCAATAACCACGGGCAGCTGGTCTGCATAGGGTACAAGATTAGAAATAATGGAAGTTCCAGGGCTCATGGGATAGAAAGGAACGAACCTGCAGTCGGCTGCAAGAGCACCAAGAGCTGCAGCCTTGGCCCCGTTCATAACTGGGTTTTGATGTGCCACCGGATTAAAATCCAAAGAGAGAGCAAAGTCTATTCTTTTACCGGTTTCATAGCCTTTCTCGGCAGCCTTCAGGTTAAAAGCAAGCACACTTTCACCTTTTTTGGAAAACTGCTTTTTGAGCACCTGTTCCAGATCTCTAAATGCCGCTCCGATAATTGCAAGGACTGCACCTGCAGCCACTATATTGGAAGCAATTTTTCCTCCAGCCTCTTCAGCAAGTGACACAAGGGGAATATTGTAAATATTTGATTGATCTTCAGCAGTGTCATCGCTGTTTAAAATGGAAATCCCGCTGGAGGAGAGTTTATCTTTATGATATCCAAGGGTTTTTCCATCAAGGGCCACAAGAATATCAGGTTTAAGACATGGGGCAGTCAAGGCCTGGGTGCTGATTCTCAACAGATGGAAACTATGTCCTCCCCTGACTCTGGATTCAAAATCATCCATGGAAAATATGAACAGACCCGCATTACTGCACACTTTGGCAAGCAAGGCACCTATTGTCTGAATTCCCTGGCCTGCTTCGCCTCCTATCAGTATCGTAACCTCTTTATGCATCTTTATTCTCTTTACTATTAATTATTAAAAATATTTAATCTTTAGTTTAAAGATATAGCAAAGATATAGCAAAATTCAAGCTAAATCTAAAATCATTTTTTAAAAAAAATTACATCCAGTCGGTTATGTCAAAAAACAGTAAAAAACTATCTTTTTAATGGAATATCTCTTTTTAACTCTTGCAAATATGGTATAAATTGTGCATATATTACATTTTTATTAGTGATATAATTAGAGGAGTGATGTATATGACCACTCATAAGACAACTTTATATGCATTGAGTACATGCAGCCATTGCAGATCCACAAGGAGACTTCTTTCCGAGTGCAATGTTGAATATAAATATATTAAAGTCGATGATTTTGAAGGAACGGAACGAAAGGCCATACTTGCTGATATCAGAGAACTGAATCCAAGATGTTCCTTTCCTACCGTAAAAATTAATGATACAGTAATTGTGGGTTATAAAGAGAAAAAAATCAAAGAGGCTCTTGGAATTAAAGATGACATAGATGAAAACTGAACCGCTTTACAATACATTAAAAAAGACCCAGGAAGCAAAAGATATCTACTTTAATAAAGATAGAGCGCTGGTTTTTGAACTTCTTGAATCCCTGCTTTTAAACAGGGATCGATATGGCTATATGGCCTGCCCCTGCAGGCTTGCCTGTGGAGATAGAGAAAAGGATAAGGATATTATATGCCCATGCGACTACAGGCAGAAGGATCTTGAAGAGTATGGCACATGTTTCTGCGGCCTGTATATTTCCAAAACTCTTTACAATAATGAAATTGAAGTAGAATATATTCCTGAAAGAAGACCACCTGAAAAAATATTTTAACTTATAAGGAGATAACCATGGATGATTGTGTATTACCGGTTATGGATACCGGCCTTCGCGGTATAGATGTGGCCAGCTCAAAAATTTGTGATGTGAAGGGCAAAGAGGGCAAATTAATTTACAGAGGTTTTTTAATTGAAGACCTTGCAAAAAATGCATCTTTTGAAGAAGTGTGCTTCCTTTTACTCTACGAAAGACTTCCCAAAAAAGATGAGCTGGAAGGTTTTACAAAAAGCCTGAAACAAAAAAGGGAGATCCCTGAAAATATACTCTCCCTTTTTAAAATACTACCTTCTGATATGGAGCCCATGGATGTGCTTCAGATGGCAGTTCCCATGTTGACCCAGAACGACCCCAATGCAGGCAGCCAGAAAATTGAGGACACCCTGTACAGTGCTGAAAACCTTATTGCCGGGATGGCAACCATCACTGCTGCATGGGATAGAATCCGGAACAATAAAACACCAGTGGCACCTGACCCGGATTTAAATCATGCTGCAAATTTTCTTTATATGCTGACAGGGAAAGCCCCTGAAAATAAAACTGCACATTTTTTTGATACCAGTCTTGTACTCCATGCAGAACACTCTTTTAATGCATCAACCTTTACCGCAAGACAGGTGGCATCAACAAAAGCACACATTTATGCCTCCATATCAGCAGCCATCGGGTCTTTATCAGGCGCACTTCATGGCGGTGCAAACGTAAGGGTCATGAAGATGCTAAAAGCGATTGGCTCTGTTGATAAAATTGACAACTATATTGATAATATTTTAACTTCAGGCGGCCTTATAATGGGGCTTGGACATGCTGTCTACCAGACAGATGATCCAAGGGCATTGATCCTTGCGCCCATGAGCAAAAAAATGGGGGAGATGAGAGATCAAACTTTGTGGTATGAACTTTCAAGGGAACTTGAAAAAAAAGGGAAAGCCGCTTTTAAAGCAAAAAAAGAGAGAGAGATCTTTTGTAATGTAGATTTTTACAGTGCATCACTGTTTCATTCTATGGGTATTACCACAGATCTTTTTTCTCCTCTGTTTGCCATTTCAAGGGTAAGCGGCTGGGCAGCCCATGTTATTGAAGAGCAGTATGCCATGGCAGCAAAAAAACCGTCTCTTTACAGACCTGGAGCAGCATATATCGGAGACTACTGCGGACCGGATGAGTGCCTGTATACTGATATAGATGACCGTTAAAACAAGAAACATAAAAAGAATAAACTGATACCTGACCTTATTAATAAATCAAGGATAATAATACATGAAAGTCTGGCAATGCGGTGTTTGTAAATACATCCACAGAGAAGTCAACCCTGTTGATAAATGTCCAATCTGCAATGTAGAATCAAAAAAATTCAGAGAGATTGACGAAGCCTCCATACCGGGGAACCACCCAAAAAGAAGAGGGGTAAAGGAAAAAAGAAAAACCGAAGAAACATGGGGCTTTGAAAAGATAAAATCGCTTATGGTCAAGCACCATACCCATCCGGTTATAGTACACATGCCCAACGGTCTTCTGCCGGTTGCAGTCATACTGTGGCTGGCGGCATGGATTTTTAATTCACAGCTCCTGGCGCAAGCTGCTTTTATAAATCAAATTTTTGTTATTGCCTCTCTGCCTCTTGTTATTTTCACCGGAATTATTGAATGGCAGCAAAAATATAATAAAGCCATGACAAAAATTTTTAAAATAAAAATCACGGCAGCTGGATTGACATCCATCTCATGTTTAATCTCTACCGTATGGTTCTATGCAGACTCTGATGTTCTTTTAACATCAAGAGCCTGGGGTTTTATGCTTATAAATATTATCATGCTGGCATCAGCCGGTATTGCAGGACATTTTGGAGGCAAACTGGTTTTTAAAGATTAACCAGCCATGGTAATGAATGACACTGTCACAGGTTTTTTAACCATGGGTACCATATTGGGCCTGTCAGCAGGTTTTATTCCTGGTCCTCTTTTAACTTTGACGATTTCTGAAACCATTCAGCATGACATTAAAGCGGGTATTAAAGTGGCCATGGCACCAGTCATTACGGATCTTCCAATAATTGTCCTGACTCTGTTTATATTATCAAAACTATCAAGATTCAATCACATATTAGGAACAATCTCGCTTTGCGGCAGCTGCCTGATTTTATATATGGGCTATAAAAGCTTTCAAGCCAGAAAAGCGATTCCCGGTTCCCAAAAGGGAAAAACAAAATCTTTAACAAAGGGTATTCTGGCCAACTTCTTA
>CAYZCC010000127.1:1113-6651 GCA_964476805.1 uncultured Desulfobacula sp. | reverse complement strand
TTTCCCATCAAGGTTGACCCCGAGTTCTTTTGCTTTGTATTCAATATTGCTTTTGCCTGACTGCTCAGATACAAGGACACGCCGTTCATTTCCAATAAGTTCAGGAGAGATATGTTCATAGGCCCTTGGATTTTTAAGTACCGCACTTACATGGACCCCACCTTTATGGGCAAAAGCACTTTTACCAACAAACGGCCTTGAGTTAACAGGCGGAACATTGGCAGTTTCAGAAACAAAACGTGAAAGGTTTAAAAGTTTTTCAAGGTTTTGATCAGTAATGCAGTCCTGATTCATTTTAAGGGAAAGAATGGGTATGACAGCCGTAAGATCCGCATTGCCGCATCTCTCTCCATAACCGTTTATAGTACCCTGAACCATGGTGGCTCCTGCATGGACAGCCATTACAGAATTTGCAACGGCCATGGCACCATCATTATGTGTATGAATTCCAAAAGAGAGTTTGGAATTCCCTTTGGCCTTGATATGACTCGAAAAATGCTTGATTACCTTTTTTGTGATGGTTTCAATATCGCAGGGCAGGGTGCCGCCGTTCGTGTCACACAGTACCAGATATCTTGTTCCGCCTTTAAAAGCGGCTTCAAGCGTTTTTAAAGCATAATCCGGGTTGGATTTATACCCGTCAAAAAAATGTTCTGCATCATAGATCACTTCAAGGTCATGATTCAAAAGATATTCAATACTCTCTTCTATCATGGAGAGATTTTCCTCTCTGGTCGCTTCGATGATAGATTCCACATGAAGATCCCACGATTTCCCAAAAATTGTTACAACAGGCGCCCTGCTGTCTATTAATGCCTGAAGGTTTGCATCCTGCCTGCAGGTTTTCCACGGTTTTCGGGTGGAACCAAAGGCGGTCAGTTTTGTATTTTTAAACTCAATTTTTTCTGCCAGTTTAAAAAAATGACTTGCGCCTGGATTTGCGCCTGGCCATCCTCCTTCAATATAATGGATACCTGCATCATCAAGACGTTTTGCAATTTTCACCTTGTCTTCAGTAGAAAAAAATATGTTCTCGCCCTGCATCCCATCTCTCAATGTAGTATCGTATAAGAGAATTTTTTGTTTTGTTTCCCGGCTCATAATTACGCCCCGATATTTGTATATAAAATTTGTTAGTTTTGAGGGTACTCGTCCTCACAACCGATAATTATTTTCCATTGGCCCTTGCCAGTGCAATACTTCCAGTGGAAGCGATTTCAATAATTCCCATGGGATTTAATAGAGCGGTTATGGCATCAAGTTTATCACTGTCTCCGGACATCTCTATGGTGTAGTGGGAAAACCCGACATCAACTATTTTGCACCTGAAAATATCCACAATTCTTAATATTTCAGCCCTTTTTTCCGGCGGGGCATTCACTTTTATTAATGCAAGCTGTCTTTGTACATATTTTTTATTTGTCAGGTCATTGACTGTAATAACATTTATAAGTTTGTTGAGTTGTTTTTTGATCTGCTCAATAACATGGGGTTCACACTTTGTAACCATTGTAATTCTTGATATTTCAGGCTCAGTTGTGTTGGCCACACTCAAAGAGTCAATATTAAACGCCCGGCTTGAAAAAAGTCCTGCAATTCTTGAAAGCACCCCTGGTTCATCATCCACAAGAATAGAAAGTAAGTATTTATCGGTTTTCATAATTTTATATCCTTTCCGCCAATATTTCATTGATACTTGTGTTTGAATAAAAACTTGCCCATATACAAGGCGCAAGGACTTTTGCAACCAGAGTGTACATCGGGCACATGAGGATTGCAAAAGTCTGCAACAGCAAAGTCGATGGTCAAGTGTCCATTCAAACAAGAAGCATTTCTGTTATCGCCTCACCTGCCGGAACCATGGGATAGACAGACTCTTCTCTATCCACAATAAAATCCATGACCACAGTATTTTTTGAATTGAGCCCTTCTGATAATACAGATTCAACTTCATCTGGTTTTTCACACCTTAAACCTTTTGCACCATAGGCTTGAGCCAGTTTTACAAAATCCGGAGCATTTGTCATGGCAGTGGAAGCGTAAACCTTCTCATAAAAAAGTTCCTGCCACTGTCTTACCATGCCAAGATATTGATTGTTTAAAATAATAATTTTAACATCCAGTTTAGACTCTATTGCCGTCATTAACTCCTGAATGTTCATCTGTATTGAGCCATCACCTGCAATATCAATCACAAGCTTGTCAGGACAGGCCGCTTTGGCACCGATGGCAGCAGGCAGACCGAATCCCATGGCACCCAGCCCGCCAGAGGTAATAAAATGATTGGGTTTGTCAAAGTGATAATATTGTGCTGCCCACATCTGGTTCTGGCCGACTTCTGTTGTTATGATGGCTTCACCCCGGGTTAGTTCATACAGTTTTTCGATTACAAACTGTGGTTTTATTATTTCTTCTCTCTGGTCATATCTTAAAGGTGTCGTGTCTTTCCATTTTTGAATCTGTGCTATCCACTCTTCATGAGGATCAAAACTTTTTGATTCCATCAGCTCAAGAATGGTTTTTAAGGCAACCCTGCAATCTCCCACGATGGGGCATTGAACTTTTATGTTTTTATGTATAGAGGTGGGATCAATATCAATCTGAACAATTTTAGCATGGGGTGCAAATTTTTCAATATTTCCTGTGACCCTGTCATCAAACCTCACACCGACAGCAATCATAAGATCGCAGTTGCCTATGCTCATATTCGCTCGATAGGTACCATGCATGCCCAACATGCCGAGCCACAGGGGATCTGATCCTGGAAATGCACCCAGACCCATTAAAGATCCTGTAACAGGAATGTTGGCCATTTTTGCAAGGGCAGTGACCTGATCAGAGGCTTCTGAGAGTATGACACCACCACCTGCAAAAATAACAGGTTTTTTTGCATTTTGAATTAACTCGACGACTTTGTTGAGCTGTTTTTTATTCGGTTTGTAATTGGGCTTATAAGATTTTAATGAAACATTTCCCGGTTTTTTATATTCAATGGCTGCCTGCATGACATCCTTGGGAAGATCGACAAGGACAGGACCGGGTCTTCCCGAACCTGCAAGATGGAATGCCTCTTTAATTGTGGAAGTCAGCTTGTTTATATCCTTTACCAGGTAATTGTGTTTGGTACATGGTCTTGTAATACCCACAGTATCCACCTCTTGGAATGCATCATTACCGATTAACCCTGTTGGTACCTGGCCTGTGAATATTACAAGGGGTATGGAGTCTGAATGGGCAGATGCGATTCCGGTCACTGTGTTAGTGGCGCCAGGACCTGAAGTTACCAAAGCAACTCCAACAGATTTATTTGCCCTTGCATAAGCATCAGCCGCATGGACAGCTCCCTGTTCATGACGTACCAGAATATGCCGGACCTGTTCCTGTTTTGAAATGGCATCATAAATATCAATAACCGCACCCCCCGGATATCCAAAAATTGTATCAATTCCTTCCTCTTTAATCATTTTGATAAGGATCTGGGCTCCTGTAAGTTTCATTTTTGCCTCCAAAATAAAAATAAAAAAAGCCGTTATCCGCCCGGTTTGGGCTGATAACGGCTTTTAAATTGCTTTTTAGTTTTATGCCACTATAAGCCCCGGTCTGTGGAGGTGATAATGAGCACCTCCACGATAATAAGGACTGATAGTATGTTCATAATATATAATTTCATAATTTTACTCTAATTAAATAACGTTTAATATAAAAACTTTATCTAACCCGAAGATCACACGTAAGTCAAGAGATTTTTTTTAATCAGGAGATGCATTAATCTCTATATTTTAAACAATCATATTAATTTGACAGTTAAACACTCATTTTCCTACTGGAAGGAATAACTTTCCGGGGCAGCTTCAGCGCTTGATTTTACAATATTTTCACACTCAACACTGTTGCATTTTAACGCAGCGTCTAAATCATCAGGAGAGAATTTGCGTTTTAATTTATCGATAATTCTGCGAGATGTGTCATAATAGAGAAGCAGTATTTCTGCTTTCTGCTTTACCGCAGCCGCATCTCCCTTTGCCGCCTCAACAGCTTTCAATGCTTTATCTGTCTCCTGCTGATATTTTGAGATTTTATTTTTCATCTGTTTCATAATGGCTTCGTTTTCATTCATTACTGAAACTTTCATACGTTCTGCTTTATACTTGATCGGGAAATATGTCTCCTGAGCCTGTTTAAGAATTTTTATATCGGTTTTCCAGAATCCATCCCAGTTCCAGAGCAGGGCGATAAAAACCACTATCAGTAAAAGACGTATTAAAATACCATCAATGTAGTAGAATGCACGGCTTTTGGTTTTTTTTTTCTGTGGTGTCGTCTCTTTTGTCTCTTCAGCCATCGTTTTCTCCTTTATAAAGTATATTAAATATATAATTGCCGTAGTGGTAATTTAAGGTAAAACATTTTTTTTCAATTAATGCAAAATATCAAATTTTACAAAGAAAGCAATTGTATTTTTTGATTTCAGATTTTTTTTAAAGAAAAATTCCAATATCTGATGCCGTATCAATTTTATAGTGGTTTATACCAGAAAGAGGGATTCACTTGCAAAGCAGCTTGGAGCGTCTGAAATTAAATGTCAGCGTCAGCAAATTTCTGATAAAAATTAAAATTTAAGAGTTATGGAGTGTTTGCTGCATGGTTAATGCTCGAAGCCATATACCCTGCACCAAAACCATTATCAATATTTACAACGGCAACATTGGAACTGCAGGAGTTGAGCATCCCCAGAAGAGCTGCGATACCTCCAAAACTTGTTCCATATCCTATGCTTGTTGGAACAGCAATAACAGGTGCTTTAACCATTCCAGCGACAACACTTGGCAGCGCACCCTCCATTCCGGCTGCAACGATAAGAACATCAGAGTTCATTATCTGTTCCTGGTGTGCAAAGAGACGATGAATACCGGCAACGCCGACGTCAAAAATGGATTCAACCTTGTTTCCCATTGCCTTTGCAGTTAAAAAAGCCTCTTTTGCCACTGGAATATCAGAAGTGCCTGCGGAAAGCACCAGAATTTTCCCTCTGCCTGTTATTTCCGGCCTTTTTTTTTTCAGCCATAAAAATCTTGCATCATCAAAGTATTGTGCTTCTTTGAAAGCAGTGGTTATTTTTTGGGCTTTCTTTTTTTCAAGGCGTGTTACCAGTATTATATTCTCATGGACAATCATTTTTTCCATAATACCGATGATTTGAGAATCTGTTTTCCCCTCGGCAAAAATCACTTCAGGAAAACCTTTCCTCAGCGATCTGTGATGGTCAATTTTTGCATAATCAATATTCTCAAAGGAGAGGGACTCAAGTTTTTTTATCGCATCTTTAACAGAGAGGGCGCCTTTAGCGACCATGGAGAGTATTTTAGTCAGATGGTCCTTGTTCATAAAACTCTTTACAATTTCACTTTTCCGTTTCAGCCATGAAAGGCCTTTGGGTGTTTTTTCATCATTTTTTAATCATCTGCGTATTGTTTTAAAACTTTCACTGCAAATGATTCACATCCCAAGGACATAAGACTTAAATAAGTTCAAGGCGGA
>CAYZCC010000127.1:0-1103 GCA_964476805.1 uncultured Desulfobacula sp. | reverse complement strand
CCCGTTCAGCATACTTTGGTATTTTTAAATACATTCTTTCGCCTTCATTGATGCTACGAACTCCTGGAATTAAATTTTCTACCCCCTCAGCCTCAAGCATTTGATGAAAGGTCTTGTAACGATTTCTTCCTACTATTCTCACAATAACTTCGATTCTTGAGTTTCTACGGCTAAAGAATCTAATTGTATCCCCCTCCTGCCATTTTTCAAACATTGGTATTGCAACGCGGGCCTCAACAGGCTTCTCGCCCTGTTTAATTAGGTGGATATATTTTTCCATCAATGTACATGATGTTATTTTTTTATTCATATTATATCCCTTTAATCACTCAATAAATCAAATTCTAAAACAACAACACCCAATCTTTCTTTGTTTTCTGGGTAAAGTTTTCTCAACAAAGCCAAAACCTCTTCCATAGACATAGCCCAAGGCATGATTTTTTTATATGGCTCGACTTCAAACATCTTTTCAAATGAAGGATATTTTCTTATTGAATGTACTTTTACAGCAAGTTTATCTGTAGGAGATGTGAAACGAATGCGTTCACCGATCTTAATTAATTTGATTGTCCCATACCCCACACGAACTTCTAATGTTTTTGTTTCTGAATGAATTGATTTTAAAAATTTATCTTTAACTCGCATAGTCCTCATAGTATGGCTATTAACATCAATACTCCATTGTTGAGTAACAACATCTGGTTTGTAGCCAGAAGGTAATGCAGCATCAAGGTTCCACCCCAACCTTTGCAGTGATATAACTTCTTCCGAAGTCGGACTAATGTGGATATAAAGCTTATGCCCATACTGTGATAACTGGTGCGGTATGTCAATCAAGAGAGCATCAAATGCGGCTTTGTTCTTTGCAATAAAGGGCATTACTTTAATGGGACTTCCTTTCTTGGGTGTTGCACACGCTATTCCAATAGGGTCCATTGTCCTATTAAGCGCAACATATATAAGCTTATATTTTGCGTTGATATCTTTGGTATTTCGCCGATCGTATCCTGCAAAGAGTGATGAAACCCAGCTATCATCGATACTTTCAAACGATTTGGGTAATTCTTCGAGCAAAATTTTCCGAATTTCGGTTCTAATATGAT
>CAYZCC010000126.1:0-6655 GCA_964476805.1 uncultured Desulfobacula sp. | reverse complement strand
ATACTGAAATTATATATAGCGATTTTGCCATTTTTGACTTTTTACGAGACCATCACTATTAAATAACAGGAATTCTTATATTACAGTGATTCTTTGGGTATAAATTATACGGAGGTTTGAAACATGTCCGAACAGAAGATTACAATTAATGGCAGTCTGCTTGCATTTGAACCCGGACAGACACTCCTGGAAGTCGCTGAAGACAATGGCATCGACATCCCCAAACTCTGCCACCTCAAAGGGGCAAAACCCACTGGCGCCTGCCGGATGTGTCTTGTTGAGGTTGAGGGATGGTGGGGCCTTTCAGCATCATGTGTCACGCCTGCAGCTGAGGGTCTCAGTGTGCATACTGAATCACCAAAGGTTATTGAATCCAGAAGAAATACTCTGGAACTTCTAATGTCATCGGGAAACCACAATTGTGCCATTGGAACCCCTGGCAGATCCAACTGGGAAGAATTCCAGAAAAAAGCCCATGAATATGACAAAGGTGAGACCCTCTGCCCAGCATGGGGAGACTGCGAACTTCAGAATTATGCCTACAGGTACCAGGTCAAAGGAGACAGATTTAAAAAATCTGAATGCCCCTATCCTCTTGAAGATACCAATCCATTTATAACAAGGGATTTTTCAAGATGTATTCTCTGCGGCCGCTGTGTCCAGGCGTGTAATGAAATACAGGTCAACCGTGCACTGAGTATGGCACAGAGGGGTTCTAAATCCAAGGTTATTACAGGAACAGACACAACGCTTGCAGACTCCAACTGTGTATTCTGCGGCGAATGTCTCCAGGTCTGCCCCGTGGGTGCCCTTGTTGAAAAAGATGTTGTTAAAATCAAGGATCACTGGATCATTGAAAAAGTCAGAACCACATGCAGTTATTGCGGTGTGGGATGTCAAATGAATCTCCATGTAAAAGATAATAAAGTCATAAAGGTCACGGGAGTTGAAGATGCCGCTCCCAACTATGGAAGTCTTTGTGTAAAAGGGCGGTATGGTTTTGATTTTATCAGCAGCAGGGACCGCCTGACAAAACCTCTGATTAAAAAAGAGGGGGAATTTAAAGAATCCTCATGGGATGAAGCACTCGACCTTGTTGCCAAAAAGTTCAATGAAATAAAAAATGAATACGGCCCAGATGCTCTTGGTGTTTTCACCTCTGCAAGAATGACCAATGAAGAAAACTATATATCCCATAAATTTACAAGGGCAGTGCTCAAGACAAACAATATTGACCACTGCGCCCGGCTGTGACACTCCTCAACAGTGGCCGGTCTGGCCGCAGCCTTTGGAAGTGGTGCCATGACAAATCCAATCAGGGATATTGAAAAAGCGGATGTCATCCTTGCAACCGGGACAAATACAACAGAAAATCATCCGGTTCTCTCTTCATATGTTAAAAGAGCAGTCACACTTGGAGAAGCCAGACTCATTGTAGTGGATCCGAGAAATATTGAACTGGCAGAATTTGCCGATATTTACCTTCAGCCAGAACTTGGAACTGATGTTGCCTGGATCAATGGTCTTATACATGTCATTATTAAAGAAGATCTTTATGATAAAATATTTGTTGCTGAAAGAACAAAAGGATTTGAAGAAACCAGACAGATGGTGGAAAAATTCACTCCTGATTATGTGGAAGAGATTACCGGGATAGCAGCCGAAGATATTGAAAAAACGGCACGGCTCTATGCAAAAGCGGGTGTTGCAAGCATTTTGTACTGCATGGGCATCACCCAGCACACAACAGGAACTGATAATGTAAAATCCCTTG
Organism: uncultured Desulfobacula sp.; assembly: GCA_964476805.1. GTDB lineage: Bacteria > Desulfobacterota > Desulfobacteria > Desulfobacterales > Desulfobacteraceae > Desulfobacula. The sequence goes on along the minus strand of CAYZCC010000126.1, from coordinate 4,881 downwards.
CAAACCTTGCCATGCTCTGCGGTAATCTGGGTGTGGAAGGCGGCGGTGTCAATCCTCTTCGAGGGCAGAACAATGTTCAGGGTGCTTGTGATCTTGGCGGTCTTCCCAATGTTTTTACGGCATACCAGCCTGTAACAGATGATCATTCAAGAAAAATTCTTGAAAACCGCTGGAATGTCACAGGTCTTTCATCAAAACCGGGTCTTACAGCAACAGAGATGGTCCCTGCAGCCCATGCCGGCAAAATAAAGGCATTCTATATCATGGGGGAAAATCCCCTTGTTTCTGACCCTGATCTTGCCCATGCCAAGGCCAGTTTTGACACGCTTGATTTTATTGTGGTTCAGGATATATTCCTGACAGAGACTGCCAAAGCTGCTGATGTAGTACTTCCTGCAAGATGCTTTGCAGAAAAAGATGGAACATTCAGCAATACTGAAAGAAAAGTCCAGAGAATCAGACAGGCAGTTACCCCACCGGGAGAAGCAAAATATGACTGGGAAATCACCTGCGAGATTGCAACACGCATGGGATCACCCATGACCTATGAAACCTCTGAAGATATAATGAAGGAAATTGCTGAGGTCACTCCATCCTATGGCGGCATAAGCTACGATAGGATAGAGAATGAAGGATTGCACTGGCCTTGTCCCAATGCGGAACACCCCGGCACACCCATGCTTCATATAGGACAGTTTCCCAAGGGCAGAGGGCAGTTTCATGCCATTGATTTTATTTTGCCCAATGAGCTGCCGGATGACGATTATCCTCTTGCCCTGACCACTGGACGCCTTCTTTACCATTACCATACCGGGACAATGACAAGAAAATCTGAAGGATTAAATGAAAGGGCTCCTGAGAACTTTATTGAAATATCAGATGATGATGCGGCAAGCCTGGGATTTGCAAATGGTGACACAGCAGAGGTCCGCTCACGCAGAGGTCAGGTAAAAGCAAGTGTGGTTGTCTCCCCCAAAGTGAGTAAGGGCAACGTGTTCATGCCATTTCACTTTGCTGAAAATGCTGCAAACAACCTTACAAACCCTGCCCTTGACCCTGTTTCTAAAATCCCGGAATTCAAGGTGTGTGCAGTCAAAATTGAAAAAGCATAAATATAAAAAAATTCTATATTAATAATAAGCTTAATTAATATCACTCACAAGGAGATCGTATGAGTTCATCCGCTATGGAACAGACCCGGGACTACAGTGAAATTATTGACATCCTGGACAGATTTGAACGTCAACCGTTCAGGATAATATCCATATTACAGGAAGTGCAGGATATCTATCGATATTTACCAGAGGATGTTATCACTTTTATTGCAGTAGAAATGAACATGTCACCTGCCAAAATATTTGGAATTGTCACATTCTACAGCCACTTCTCCCTTAAGCCAAAAGGTAAATATATGGTAAAAGTATGTGATGGCACTGCTTGTCATGTTAAAGGTTCAAGTCAACTGCTTTCAAATTTCCAGGAGGCATTGGGACTCGGAGACGAGAAAATCACGACTGATGACAGGCTTTTTTCTGTTGAAACAGTATCATGCCTTGGTGCCTGCGGGCTTGCACCTGCCGTGATTATCAACGAAGATGTATACGGGCAGGTTATGCCAAAGATGCCAGATGAAATGATTGAAACGATAAGAACAAAGGAATCTGAAAATGACGGATGTCGATCTTAACAGTATAAAAGAGACCTATCTTGAAACAAGAAACAAAATTAAGCGCAGAATTGTCGTATGCGCTGAAACAGGTTGTCTTGCCCATGGTTCTTTGGACGTTTTTAACAAACTGGTGGAAGAGACTGCAGAAAAAGGACTTGATGTTACGGTTTCTCTTGACTATGAAGAAAAACCTGAAAAAGATATTCTCTTTACAAAAAGCGGCTGCCAGGGCTTTTGTCAGGCAGGTCCCCTGGTAACAATTTATCCCGATGATATTATGTATCACAGGGTCAAGGTTAAAGATGTCCCTGAAATCGTTGAAAAAACCATCGTGGGTAATGATCTGGTAAAACGCCTTCTCCATAAGGACACTGCAACAAAGAAACGTTGCAGAGGTGTTGAAGAGATCCCTTTCTATACACAGCAGGTGAGGATTCTCCTTGAGCCCTGTGGCAGTAGGGACCCTAAAAACATAAATGAGTATATATCAAATAATGGCTATGTGGCAGGGGAAAAAGCACTTCAAAAGATGACACCAAAAGAGATTTGCGATGTTGTAACAGATTCCGGACTTCGCGGTCGAGGCGGCGGAGGCTTTCCCGCAGGAAAAAAATGGACGCTTGCACTGAAACAGACAAGCAAAACAAAATATATTATCTGTAATGGTGACGAGGGAGACCCAGGAGCATTCATGGACAGAAGTATTCTGGAAGGCAACCCTCATTCTGTGTTAGAAGGAATGGTAATTGCTGCAAAAGGAATGGGGGCAACTGCAGGTTATGTCTATGTGCGCACAGAATACCCCCTTGCAGTAAAAAGTATAAAAAAAGCCATTGCTGATGCCAAGGCATTGGGCTGCCTGGGGGACAACATGTTTGGTTCCGGCTTTTCCTTTGACATACATGTAATGGAAGGAGCGGGTGCTTTTGTCTGCGGAGAAGCCAGTGCCATGGTGGAAAGCATCATGGGTAACAGAGGCATCCCAAGAGCTAAACCCCCTAGAACAGCAGAAAAAGGATTATGGCTGAAACCTACGGTTGTTAATAACGTTGAAACCCTTTCCTCTGTGCCTTTTATTCTTTTGAACGGGGCCCAGGAGTACAGAAAAAACGGGACCGAAGGTTCTTCTGGAACAAAAACATTTGCCTTGACCGGACATGTGGCAAATTCGGGCTTAATAGAAGTTCCTTTTGGGACCACCCTGAGAAAAATTGTTTTTGAAATCGGTGGCGGCATTTTAAATAGAACCAACAAAGTTGATAACAACAGTTTCAAGGCGGTTCAGATAGGAGGGCCATCCGGTGGTTGTCTGACTAAAAAACATCTTGATCTGCCACTGGATTTTGACTCCCTGAAGAGTATCGGAGCCATGGTGGGATCCGGCGGACTTGTTGCAATGAATGATGATACATGCATGGTTCAAATCGCAAAATTTTTTATGAAATTTACTCAGCATGAATCCTGCGGTAAATGTACACCCTGCAGAGAGGGGACAAATAAGATTCTTGGCCTCTTGGAAGAAGTTATTGCCGGACGTGGGACATTGGAAAGTCTTGATATGCTCAAATCCTTATGCAAAGCTGTTATTTCATCTTCTCTTTGCGGTCTTGGTAAATCGGCCCCATCTCCTGTGCTTTCAACCCTTAATGAGTTCATGTCTGAGTATGAAGCACATGTGATTGACAAATTCTGTCCTGCAGGAAAATGTGCAGACCTTTTTGAATTATGGATAGATCCCGAGCTTTGTAAAGGGTGTATTCTATGTACAAAAGTGTGTCCCACAGCAGCCATTTCAGGTGAGAAGAAAAAACCCCATTCCATCGTCCAGCAGGATTGTACCAAATGTGGCTCATGCAGAAGTCAATGCAAATTTAATGCGATTGAAGTTGTTAAAATTGGAACACGTGAGTGAGGGGTGATTTGAAATTTAACCCTTGAAAGTTGATTGCTTTCTAACCATTAACCATTTATATTTTTCCAGGAAAAAAAGATGACCGCTACTGTTTATTTCATGGATCTAAAAGCCACATCAAAGGAAAATCTCCCGCAAAAGCTCTCAAGACTTGTTAAAAAAACAGGCATTAAGGATATTTTACAGGAGAATGATCTCACTGCTGTGAAGATTCATTTTGGAGAAAAAGGCAACACCGCCTATATCCGTCCGGTATTTATAAGGCAGATCATAGAGACAATAAAGGAGTTTAAGGCCACTCCCTTTTTAACCGATGCCAACACCCTTTATGCCGGTACAAGATCCAACAGTGTCTCCCATATTCATACAGCCGTTGAAAACGGGTTTTCATATGCCTCCATGGATTCTGCTCCCATCATTATTGCCGACGGACTGAGAGGGAAAAATCATACCAAAGTCGAAATTAACCAGAAAAACTGCAAACATGTCTATATTGGCTCTGAAATTATTGATGCAGATGCCTTTATTTCCATCGCTCATTTTAAGGGTCATGAACTTTCAGGATTCGGCGGTACCCTGAAAAATGTCGGCATGGGCAGTGCCTCAAGAAAAGGCAAACTGGACATGCACTCCAGGGTAAGCCCGAGAATAAAGCGCAAAACCTGTATTGGCTGTGCCGAGTGTGTCAATCACTGCCCTGCAGCAGCCATTGAACTCACCGCCGGTGATGATCATGGGAAAAAAGCCTGTCTTGACCCTGAAAAGTGTATAGGGTGTGCCGAATGTATTGTCAGATGCCCCACTGAATCTGTGAAAATCAACTGGAACCAGACGATACCGGTTTTTCTTGAAAAAATGATGGAGTATACCCTTGGTGTTCTTAAAAACAGAGAGGGAAACTCTTTTTTTGTCAACTTTATTACAGATATTGCTCCAAAATGCGACTGCCTTCCCTATAATGAAGCCCCTATTGTTAATAATATCGGTATTCTTGCATCAACTGATCCTGTTGCCATTGACCAGGCAAGTGCTGACCTTGTCAACCAGGAAAAAGCAATACCTGGAAGTATTCTGACAACGAACCAAAATCCTGGCGAAGATAAGTTTAAAGGGCTGTATCCCAATGTTGAGTGGCAGTATCAGCTGGATTACGCCCAGAAAATAGGGCTGGGCACAAAAAAATACAAACTTGTGAAATTAGAGACCCTATCATATAAAAAATCTTAGGAGTGCATTTCACTTCCGTACACTGCAAAGGCAAGTACATCCTCATACTGAAAATTCTTGTAAAATGCAACGG
>CAYZCC010000125.1:2910-6753 GCA_964476805.1 uncultured Desulfobacula sp. | reverse complement strand
ATCCCCTGGTTTTTTAAAACCTGACTTGCCTTTTCAGCCTCACATACCGATTTTCCGATGGCTATTATTAAAATATCATCACCCTGTTCAACAACTTCTGCCCGGCCAATCTCCAGAGATTCTGGATTGTTTTCAAGCCGGACTCCCTTTCCGATGCCCCTTGGATACCTGAATGCCACTGGACCATCATGGTTGACTGCTGTCACCAGCATTCTTAGAAGTTCATTTTCATCCTTTGGTGCCATTACAGTCATTTTTGGCATACACCTGAGATATGAAAAATCAAAAAGTCCATGATGTGTAGGGCCGTCTTCTCCTACTACACCTCCTCTATCAATTGCAAAGACAACATGATGTCCATCAATACAGACATCATGAAGTATCTGATCAAATGCCCGTTGTAAAAAAGTTGAATAAATTGCAATAACAGGTTTTAAACCTCTGGCAGCAAGGCCTGCCGAAAATGTAACAGCATGCTGCTCTGCAATGCCGACATCGAAGAATCTTTCCGGATAGAGTTTTGAAAATTCTGTTAATCCTGTACCTTCAGGCATGGCAGCTGTTACTGCAACAATTTTATCGTTTTCCCTGGCAAGTTTTACCATTTGAGATCCAAATACCTGTGTATAGCTTGGAACGCCATTGGATTTTTTATCTGCCCTGCCTGTGCCAATAGTAAAAGAACCCACCCCGTGAAAATAGACAGGATTTTTTTCAGCCGGCTCATATCCTTTGCCTTTTTTTGTTATAACATGCAAAAGAACAGGATCCTGAGGATGTTTGATGTTTTTTAAAATATCAATTAAGTGGGTCAGATTATGGCCGTCAATCGGTCCGAAATAATCAAAATTAAAAGCCTCAAAGAGCATGCCGGGTGTCACAAATGTTTTAAAAGACTCTTCAGAACGTTTGGCAATCCTGTAAACATCATTCCCGATTCCTGGCAGGGATTTTAACAATCCACCCAGCCGGTTTCTCATATTTTGAAAATATTTGGCTGAAAAAGTTCGGCTTAAAAGAGAAGATAGGGCACCGACATTGGGTGATATCGACATATCGTTATCATTCAAAATAACAATAAGATTTCTCTTTAAATCACCGGTCTGGTTCAACCCTTCATAGGCAAGCCCTGCAGTCAGAGAGCCATCACCAATAACAGCGATGACATCAGAGTGATCTTTGTTTAAGTATTTTGCATAGCATATCCCAAGTCCTGCTGAAATTGAAGTTGAGGAGTGCCCCACAGTGAATCCGTCACAAGGGCTCTCTTTGATTTTTGAAAACCCGGATAAACCCTTGTACTGTCTGAGAGTATCAAAAATATCATTCCGTCCGGTTAAAATTTTATGGGCATAGGATTGATGACCGACATCCCAGATGAGTGTATCCTTTGGAATATCAAAAACATAATGAATGGCGAGGGTTAATTCGACTGCACCCAGACTGGAGGCAAGATGGCCGCCATTTTTTGATACCACTTCAATTATTCGCTGTCTGATTAATCTGGCAAGGGTTTCAAGTTCATCTCTGGAGAGTTTTTTAATATCTCCGGAAGTTTCAATTTTATCAAGAAGGGTCAAAACATATAAGCCTTTTAATGATCTCTGTTAATAATATAGCGGGCAATGGCTTTTAAAGGGTCTGCGGCTTTATCAAATCCTCCAATTATTTCAATGGCTTCATTGACAAGATTTTCTGCATATTTTTTTGACCCGTCAAGCCCGATTACTGCAGGAAAAGTCATTTTATCATTTAAAATATCTGACCCGGAAGCTTTCCCCATTTTTTCAGGATCTCCTTCAACATTTAAAATATCATCTGCAACTTGAAATGCAAGGCCAATCTTATCGGCATAAATAATCATTTTCTCAATATTTTCAGGGTCACTGCCAACACTGACAGCGCCAGACTCAACACTGAGTGTTATCATTTTTCCTGTTTTAAGGGCGTGTATTTTTTCAAGATAAGCCAAGTCACTCAGCTGACGATTTTTCAAAGATTGCATATCCATCATCTGTCCCTCAATCATTCCCATATTACCGGCTGCCTGGGAAATTTTTGTAATCAATAGAAGTCTTGTTCTGTCATCTGGATATGTTTTAAAGAGAGGTTCTGGATGTGACATAATATGAAAAGCATGGGTTAAAAGAGCATCACCGGCAAGAATCGCTGTGGTCTCACTGAATTTTTTATGACAGGTGGGTTTTCCGCGTCTTAAGTCATCATCATCCATGGCTGGCAGATCATCATGGATCAAAGAGTATGTATGAATCATTTCAATGGCACAGCAGACAGGCAGGGCTGGAAGAAAATCTTTATTGCACGCCTGTGCAGAAGCAATTGAGAGGATAGGGCGCACTCTTTTCCCCCCGGCCATAAGCGAGTGGCCCATGGCATGGGTTAATTCAAGCGTTGAGGAAAATTGATTTAAAATACGTTGTAAACAGTGGTTGATCAGGTTTCGATTTTTCTCTAAATATGGCTTTAAATTAAATTCCATACTATTGATCTTCAAATGATTCTTTTTTTACAATACCATTTTTATCCACAGTCAGCATTGAAATCTTTTTTTCTGTTTTATCAAGCAGGTCAAGGCAGAAATTAGATTGTTGGATGCCAGCTTCATACTTTTTAACTGCCTCTTCAAGGGAAAGGTCTCCTGCTTCCATCTGTTTAACAATTTTCTCAAGTTCACCTAAAGCGGTTTCAAATGTTTTTTTTTCAGCCATTTACTTTCTCCACCGTAGTAATCAGATTCCCCCTGGAAAGAATTACTTCTATTTCATCATTTTTTTTTACACAATTTGAATTAACAACCACCTGTTTGTCTGAGGCAAATCTTGCAATACTGTATCCTCTTTTTAAAACAGATTGAGGGTTCAGTGAATTTAGTTTATCAGAAAGATAGTAAAATTTCTCCCTCTTTTTCTCTACATACTGTCTTATAATATTGTGGAGTCTTGACTCATAATCTTCAAGCCTGAACCTTTGATCATAAATAATTGCCTGGGGAGTTTTTAATCTGGATCTTAAATCAAGAACCTTGTCATGCCAAATGTTTAAATTTTTTTTAAGACTAAGATTTAAATTGCTTTTAAAGCTGCTAATTTCATGAATTAAAGCGTTTTTATCAGGCAGGGCAAGCTCCGCAGCAGCAGAAGGAGTGGGCGCTCTTAAATCAGCTGTAAAATCAGCTATAGTAAAATCAGTTTCATGGCCAATTCCTGTGATAACTGGTATTTCAGATTCAAAAACTGCCTTGGCAACTATCTGTGAGTTAAAAGCGGCAAGGTCTTCCAAAGAGCCGCCGCCACGGGCAAGAATAATTAAATCAGATTTGTGATCCTGATTCACAAAATTAATCGCTCTGCAGATTTCATTTTCTGATTTTTCTCCCTGAACTTTTACTGAAACAATTTCAAGGGGAAAGTTTGGAAAACGCCTTTGGGCAATATTTACAATATCCCTGACAGCTGCACCGGTTCCTGAAGTGATCACACTGATTTGAGAAGACAAAAATGGAATCGGTTTTTTATATTTATCATCAAAAAAACCTTTAGCAGACAGTTTTTTTTTTAGCTGTTCAAAAGCAATTTGACTAGCGCCTGCGCCTTCAGGTTCAATATGTTCAAAAATAAGCTGATAAGTTCCTCGGGGTTCATAAAGGGAGAGCCTTGCCATACCAAAAATTTTCAAACCATTTTCAAGGTCAAACTTGAGTCTTAACTTTTGATTCTTGAACATCACACAGGTTATAACAGCATTGTTATCTTTCAAAGTAAAATAGGAGTGCCCGGAACCTGGAACAGCATAGTTGGAAATTTCACCGGTTACCCATATAAA
>CAYZCC010000125.1:0-2900 GCA_964476805.1 uncultured Desulfobacula sp. | reverse complement strand
TAAGTCTCTTCCAATAGAGACTTAATCTCTTTTGTAAGTTTTGAAATAGTATAGATAGTTTTTTCTGATTTTTCCATCATCGTATAATTGAATTCAAATTGTCTGCAAAATAAATTTATATAAAACAAAGCAGCCATTTTAACAATGAATTTATTTTGTATCTGCAAATAAGGTCTCATTGGTTTTTTATAAAAATAAATTTCAAACCCAGTCTATTTTTATATAGTTTTATAATAACGTCCGATAATATATATTATGTAAACTTTTTATCATACCGCCCAAAACAGTGAATAATTGTAAACTTAATCAAATTGTAACCTTGAATTTCTACCCTTTCGTGTTATAATACAGATCAATCAATAACTTTTTTTGGAGGATTAAAATGGAATTTTCTTCTTTGTCACGTGACCAGGTGCTTGTGAAAACCAACACTTTTATACGAAGTGTTTATAATTGGATGGCAATTGCTCTTGCTTTGACAGGTTTTACAGCATACTATGTTTCCCATAATCAGGCTCTTGTTCAGTTGATTTACGGGACACCTGGTTTAATAATCGTACTTATCATTGCAGAACTGGGCTTTGTATATTTTTTAAGCGCACGAATCCAAAAAATTCAGGCAACAACTGCAACTGCCCTTTTTACAATATACTCCATACTCAATGGAATTACTCTCTCGTTTATTTTTCTTGCATATACATCTACATCCATTGTTTCAACTTTCATGATCTGTGCTTTGACTTTCCTGGTATGCAGTATATACGGAATGGTCACCAAAAAAGATCTGACGTCACTTGGCGGATTCATGATGATGGGACTCATTGGAATCATTGTTGCTTCAATCATTAATATTTTTATCCAAAGTTCTGCCATGCAGATGATAATCTCTTATATTGGCGTCATTGTGTTTATAGGGTTGACTGCATATGATACACAAAAATTAAAAAACATGTCAGTGACCATACCAAACAACGCTTCGGGTGCAATGATTCGAAAAGGCGCATTAATAGGTGCGCTTACACTCTATCTTGATTTTATAAATCTTTTTATAATGATGCTGATGATTTTTGGGGGAAATCGAGACTGAAAAATTGCCAAAATCGGACTTTTTACAGGTTCATCAATCACTCAATCTCGACAAATCTGTGTAACGTCTGCTTTGAAGAATGGTAAATTATAAGAGCCGTAAAAGATATGCAAATCCTCTGCGGCTCTTACTTTTTTTAAAAAATACTCTTTTTTATGCTTTCACATATAAGAGTGCAGCTCTCTTCCACACTACGCTGTTCCGGACCTTCAACCTTTACTCTTAGCAGAGGCTGCGTCCCTGAATACCGGATAAGCACCCTGCCCTGCTTCCCCAGTTTTTGTTCAACCCGTTTAATTGTATCTGCAATAGATTTTACCTTCATAAAATCAGGCCTGGAGTCATCTACTTCTACATTCATCAATATCTGTGGGTATTGAGTCATCATTGATGAGAGCTCTGATATGGATTTTCGGGTTGCAATCATCACTTCAAGAAGCCTGAGTGCTGAAAGCATACCGTCACCTGTTGTATGGTTATCAAGAAAGATCATATGTCCTGAATCTTCACCACCAATCACTGCACCCGATTTTTTCATCTCTTCAAGAACGTTTCGATCACCTACACCCGATTGAATATGTTTGACGCCCATATCATCCAGCGCTTTTGTCAAACCGATATTACTCATAATTGTACTTACAACTATGTTATTGGGAAGTTTTTTCTTCTCTTTAGCAAATTTTGTGCAGACCGCAAGGATCATATCGCCTGAAACTTCAGACCCAAACTCATCTACGACAATAAGTCTGTCTGCATCTCCATCAAAAGCAATGCCGATATCTGCATTATTTTTTAAAACAGCATTCTGGAGATCCTTAGTGTGCTGGGATCCGCAGTTAAAATTAATATTTTTACCATCCGGCCGGTTGTGTATGAACCAGACTTTAAACAGGCGGTCATTGAAAACTGTATGTGCTGCTTTTGAAGCCGCCCCATTTGCACAGTCAACTACAATTTTTAATTTTTTATCCAATTGAGTGTAAGAGAGAGTGTCCAGCAGGAAATTTGAATACTGAGCAACACCATCAGAAATCTTTTTAATTGTTCCAACGCTGTCTTGTGAAACATAGTTTGAGTTCAATATAAAAGTTTCTATCTGATCTTCTTCATCATCGGAAAGCTTTTCTCCACCCTGTTTAAATATCTTGATCCCGTTATCCTGGTATGGGTTATGGGAGGCAGATACAACTATCCCTGCACCCATATCCTCTCTACTTGCTTTACATAAATAGGCAACTCCCGGCGTAGGAATGACACCTGCAAGTTTAACATCAACTCCTGTTGAGGCGGCACCTGCTGCTATTGCCGATTCAAGCATATCCCCTGAAACACGGCTGTCTTTTCCAATAACAATAGTGTTATACCCATTTTCTTTTGAAAAACAGCCAACCGCCTGACCCGTTTTCAGTGCAATTTCACAGGTTATTGGGTATTGATTGGCAACACCTCTAATGCCATCGGTTCCAAAAAGTTTCCCCATGGTATTATTCCTGTTATATTAACAATAGTATTATTCCTTTTATATTAACAACTGTTGAACCATTGACTGCTCAATGTCAAACAGCCACCTGCTGCCTTTTTCACACTCATCAGGTTGAAGGCTTTTAATTGTTTTAATATAATTTTTTTGATGAGTTGAAATTTTATCCACAATAATTTTAATAAATTTTTCACCCTTTTTATCTAAATATTTTTTTTTGCATTCAACTTTAAAGAGTTTTTCTGCAAATTTAAACTGCTGAACTGCTTTATCGTGTATTAAAACTGATTTTGATTTTTTTGAAGATGAACATGCCAGACCCGCATTTAATGA
>CAYZCC010000124.1:0-6772 GCA_964476805.1 uncultured Desulfobacula sp. | reverse complement strand
TTTTAGAAACAGGCTACATAACGTTCATATCAATACCGATTAAAAACAGGAGGACCGTATGAAATGGGCTCTTGAAACCCAATATCATATTCTCTTAAAAATTACGAATGCCGTCATTACCAAAACCTCGAAAGAAGAGTTTTTCAATTCCCTTTCAACAGAATTAAAAAAACATCTTCCCTATGACAGAATGAGTATTAATCTTTATGATAAAAAAAATCATTCACTGCAATACTTTACAGAAGCGGATGGTATTGAACCGAAAGGGATATCAAGTCTGAATAAACGTTCTCTGGCTAAAGGGACGATTGCAAGAATGGTTATCCAGAGTAGGAAACCCATCATTATTGAAGATCTCACTCATTACAAGGATAAATTTTCTGTTGCCCAAATGGTAAACGCGGGATTGACCTCAACTATGGCCTTTCCCTTGATCATGAGAGACCGGATATTTGGTGCCATTCATTTTTCTTTTTTGAAAAAACCGGACAACTTATCAGAATTGTCAGAATTGCTTGCGGAAGTAACCAAGCAAATATCTTTAGCTGTTTATAATCTGGTTTCTTTTAGCTCTCTGAAAAGTGAAAAACAAAATCTTGAGAGGGGAAAAAATTATTTAATTGGGAGTTTTGAAGATTACAAGTTAAAAGATTTTGTTTATTCGTCGCACCCAATGACCGAAATTATGACTTCGGTAAGAAGGGTTGCCAAAGTCAATGCTCCGGTCTTTTTTACAGGTGAAACCGGTACAGGTAAGGATTTTTTAGCCCGGTACATCCATTATTGCAGCCCCAGAAGCAAGCATATGTTTGTCAAGGTCAATTGCCCTGCTATATCCTCCTCCCTTTTTGAAAGTGAATTATTCGGACATGCTCAAGGCGCCTTCACCGGAGCCGATAAATTACGTATCGGTAGATTTGAGTTGGCGGATAAAGGAACCATATTTTTAGATGAAGTGGGAGATCTGCCAGAAAATCAGCAGGTTAAGCTGCTCCAGGTATTGCAGGAGAATAAATTCGAACGAGTGGGTGATAGTCAGACAATAGAGTGTAACTTTCGATTGATTTCGGCTACCAATCGGGATCCTCTAAAAAGCATTCAGGATGGAAATCTAAGGAACGATTTATACTATCGGCTTAATATAATTCAAATTCATATTCCTCCTTTGAGGGACAGGGCAGGGGATATACCACTCCTGATTGACAAGATTAACAAAAAAGAGTGTTTGCTATTACATCAGCCAGCTCCTGAATACACACGTCAAGCATTGGAAATTTTAAATACCTACCATTGGCCAGGGAATGTCAGGGAGTTGAAAAATCTGGTCAAACGGTTGATTATTCTAAAGCCTGGAGAGGAAATAACTCCCTCTGATATTGAAAAGATGATGATTCTTAAAGAACAACCTTCTATTAGGGTAAAATCTACTGTTCCGACTCTTGCGGAATCTGAGCGTCAGGCTATTGAACAGGCTTTAATTAAATGTAAAGGGATCATTAGTGGCAAAAAGGGTGCGGCCCGCCTATTGGACGTCCCTAGATCCACCCTGCAATATCGGATGAAAAAGTATAATATAAAACCAGAAAAAACGATAACAATAAAATATTTATGAAAACTTTTTGGTTACGATTCCTTTTTGTTGGTAGGGAGCAGTGGAAATAGATATTCAAAAAAAAGACCTTGAGGAAAACAGACAGAGAGTAAAAATTACTATTTTAGGATCGGGAACATGTGTACCTTCCCTGAAAAGGCATTCCTGCGCCGCCCTGATAAAGGGGAAATCCATGCACATCCTTCTGGATGCCGGGCCCGGGACTATGGAACAGCTTTTAAAACTGAATGTCCATATCAATGACATTGATATGATCCTGTTGAGCCATTTTCATCTGGATCATTGTGCGGAAGTGGCACCGTTTCTATTTGCCACAAAATACCCCGGGTTTAAACGCAAAAAGAGGCTGACCCTGGTGGGGGGCAGTGGAATAGAAAACCTGTTTAAAAATTTGAATAAAACCTATGATAATTCTCTGGATTTGCCGGAAGGGTGTTTTAAAATTGTTGAACTGAATGAAAAAGGCTCTTTGGATTTAAACCAGGAAGGGCTTCAACTTTATTACACCCGCGTAGATCACAAGCCTGAAAGCCGGGCTTACCGGCTGACTGATAAAACAGGGTTTTCCATTGTATATTCAGGAGATACGGATTATTCAGATCATCTCATTGAACTGTCACGATCATCTGATCTCCTTATTTGTGAATCCACCCTTCCAGACGAAAAAAAGATACCAGGGCACCTGACCCCCTCCCTGGCGGGGGAAATCGCAGCAAAAGCCGGTGTAAAAAAACTTGTTTTAACCCACTTTTACCCGGAATGTGACACGGTTGATATCAAAATGCAATGCCGGAAAATGTTTCAAGGCCGTATTATTCTTGCAGAGGATCTCCTGGATCTTTAACCCTTGTCATCTCTCTTGAACACTTTAGCATCCCGGATTTTGTTTTTTATCCAAATAAATTTTTAATCACAACCTTATAAAGGGGGCATGAATCATATCTTAAGAAATTTTAAAATGTGTTGTTTTAAATGAAATGTGAAACGCTTCATCGCCAAAATTTAATTTTTTAATCTGTTTTGGATGGTATCGTATTTTAGATATATAATATTTTTCTTTCATTAAATATTAAAGTTTTGATATGATATTTTTATATAAAACAAAAACGATAAAAGGAGTTTATACCTTGGAAGATAACACGATTGTTCGCCTGGCAAATAGAATGGATCAACTGCCTCCTTATCTGTTCGGCATGATCAATAAGATGAAGATGGATAAAAGACGCAGAGGAGATGATGTAATTGATCTTGGTATGGGCAACCCCATGGATCCAACTCCTGATGCAGTTATTGAAAAACTTGTGTCGGTAGCAAAAGATCCAAAATCACACCGGTATCCGGAGAGTTCCGGTATGCCCCATCTGAAAATCGAAATCACAAAATATTATAAACGCCACTACAACATTGACCTTGATTCTGAATCTGAAACCTATTTTACAATCGGTTCCAAAGAGGGAATTTCCCATTTATGTCTGGCTATCATGGGACCGGGCGATTCTGTGCTTGTGCCGGCGCCTGCATTTCCCGTGCATATTTATGCGGCTGTCATCGCAGGGGCCACTGTAATGAAAATCCCCATAGAGCCTGAAAAAGGCTTTCTTGACAGGATTATCAATGTCTGTGAATCGTGTTACCCCAAACCCCGGGTTCTCATGCTCAATTATCCCCATAATCCCACAGGAGTGGTAACAGATAAAGTTTTTTTTAAAGAAATTGTAAAACTTGCCAAACGCTTTAAATTCATGGTTATCAATGATTTTGCATATTCAAAAATCACCTTTGACGGGTATGTGGCCCCAAGTTTTCTTGAGGTGAAGGGTGCAAAAGATGTGGGTGTTGAGTTTGGTTCCTTTTCAAAGTCCTATAACATGGCAGGATGGAGAATCGGATATTGTGTGGGAAATTCCAAACTGGTACAGGCCCTTGGAAACATTAAGGGATATTTTGACTATGGTATTTTTTCAGCCATCCAGGTTGCAGGTATCATTGCCTTAAGAGACTGTGATGATACGATTCCTGAACTTGCAACTATTTACCAGACAAGAAGAGATGTTTTATGCTCAGGCCTTGAAAGGGCAGGATGGGATATAACCCAACCAAAGGCTGGCATGTTTGTATGGGCTAAAATCCCGGAACCTTTCAGTAAAATGGGTGCCATGCAGTTTGCCATTGAAATGATGGATAGAGCGAATGTTGCTGTGGCCCCTGGAACTGGATTCAGTGAAGAGGGAGAAGGCTATCTTCGCCTGGCCCTTGTGGAGAATGAAGAGCGTCTGCGACAGGCGGTACGTCAAATGAGAAAAGCCATGGAGAGTTTAACCGTTTAATATCACTTGATTGATTCATTGATTATTTGATGAATAGATTTATCAATAATCCAGGGAAGATACCTCCAGGGCATGTTTTTGAATAAAATTTCTTCTGGGTTCAACATCTTCACCCATTAAAAGAGAAAATATTTCATCCGCTTTTTCAGCATCCTCTATATCCACTTGGAGCATCATTCTTTTATCAGGATTCATGGTCGTTTCCCAGAGCTGATCGGCATTCATCTCTCCTAAACCTTTATACCGCTGGATATTGATACCTTTTTTCGATTCTGTCATGAGAAATTCATACAAATCATCTGTGTTTTTAAAAGTATTCTCTTTTTTTACCAGCGCTTCTGACTTTTTTGCGGAAATTGTGAAAGGCGGTTTATTAAAATTTTCAATTTTTTCACATTTTTTTAACATTGTTTTATAGTCGCCTGTGGATAAAATTTCTCTGCCAACCCTTAAAAGCAGCTGATTACCTTTTTTATCCAGTATATCCATCTCAAAGATATCTCTTTGCTCATCATACTCAATTTCACCGGCCACATATCCATTATCTCCCAGATCTTTTATAAGAGCGGTAAAATTATTTTTATCTTTAAGGTAAAAACTGTTTTTTACACCATTTTTAATCAGGGTCAGCAGAAGATATATATCCATATCTCTTTTTTGAAGCTGGTCCACGGCCGTATAATAGTCCGTTAAATCAGTGAAAAACCGGTGAAATTCCTCATCTTCAAGGGGTTCTTGGCTTCCATTAATAAAAATGTTTTTCTGGTTTGATACTCTTTTGATAAGATAATTGGAGTACTCCTGTTCATTTTTAAGATAGAGACCGCTTTTTCTTGAACCAATCCTGAAAAGAGGCGGCTGTGCTATATAGAGATAGCCTTTTGAAATCAGATCAGGCATCTGCCTGTAGAAAAAAGTTAACAGCAGGGTTCTGATATGGGAGCCGTCCACATCCGCATCTGTCATAATCACAACTTTATGATATCTTATTTTTTCAACATCATACTCTTCACGACCGGCACCGGTTCCAAGCACTGTAATAATATTTTTTATTTCATCACTTCGCAGAATTTTATCAAATCGTGCTTTTTCAACATTTAAAATTTTTCCCTTTAAAGGAAGAATGGCCTGGAATCGTCTATCACGCCCCTGTTTAGCACTGCCGCCTGCAGAATCTCCCTCCACAAGAAAGAGTTCTCTTTCAGCAGGATCAGCATACTGACATTCAGCAAGCTTTCCAGGCAGAGAAGCGTCCAGCAGCGTTCCTTTTTTTCTTGCAAGCTCCCTTGCTCTTTTGGCAGCATCTCTTGCCCTTGCCGCATCAACCGCCTTGGATATTATTTTTTTTGCCGTATTTGGATTTTCTTCAAGAAACTGGCTTAATTTTTCATTAAGAAGGGATTCAACGACTCCTTTAATTTCATTATTTCCAAGCTTTGTTTTTGTCTGTCCCTCAAACTGAGGTTCCATGAGTTTAACTGAGATAACAACAGAAAGACCTTCTCTCATATCATCGCCGGCAATTTTAATATTCTGCATATTTTTGGGCAGTTTTTTTGACCCTGAGTTTATGTATGAATTAATGGTACGGGTTAAAGCGCTTTTAAATCCTGATACATGAAATCCACCCTCAATGGTTCTGATATTATTGGCATAGGAGTACAGTTTTTCTTTAAAGGTATCATTATATTGAATCGCCACCTCAATCTGAACATCGTTTTTATCACCTTCAATATGGATCGCATCGTGCAGAGATGTACAGGCTCTGTTCAGATATTCAACAAAGGATATAATTCCTCCTTCATAATAAAAATCCTCTTTATCAGCAGAACGCTCATCTTCAATAATGATTCGGACCCCTCTGTTTAAAAAAGCAAGTTCTCTCATTCTTCTTGAAAGGGTTTCAAAAATAAATTCATTTTCATTCATTATTTCAAAATCAGGAAAGAATTTTATTTTTGTTCCCTTTTTATCTGTATCGCCGGTGACACTTAATTCTGTCTTTTTGTTTCCTCTGGAGTATGTCTGATAATAAATTTTTCCATTCTTATAAACTTCCATTTCAAGAAGTTCTGAAAGTGCATTGACTACGGAAATTCCCACACCGTGTAAACCACCTGAAACTTTATAGGAATCCTTATCAAATTTACCACCGGCATGAAGTTTGGTCATCACCACTTCACAAGCCGGAATATGCTCTGTTTCATGCATTTCAACAGGAATGCCGCGGCCGTTATCTTCAACACTGACACTCTTATCTGTATGAACAGTTACATTAATGGTATCGCAATATCCTGCCATTGCTTCATCAATACTGTTATCAACGACTTCATAAACAAGATGATGAAGACCTTCAAGATCAACATTTCCTATATACATGGAAGGTCTTTTACGCACCGCTTCAATTCCTTCAAGTATTTTTATATTGCCGGCACTATATTCATTATTTGTCATATTTTTATTCACTTATAATTTTTATTTTATGATAAATTCATTGACATGATGACACAAACAAGTTTTTTATCTTTTGATCCTCTTATAATAAAGGGATTTTTATTCCCTTTAATCTTTATATGAATGATATTATCTTCAAAAAGAGTTAAAGCATCCATAAAATATCTTGGATTAAAAGCACTTTTAATCTCCTCTCCTGAATAAGATACCATCATCTTCTCTTTATATTCACCTATATCAGGATTTGTTATTGTTACGATCATTTTATTATTTTTTAAATTTAATATAACCTTGTTAAAATCGTCTGATGTTAAAATAGAAATTCTTCTCATGAGAGTTGAAAACATTCTTCTATCTATTTCAACACGAATTATATCTT
>CAYZCC010000123.1:0-6782 GCA_964476805.1 uncultured Desulfobacula sp. | reverse complement strand
TAATTATCAAAGACTCCCAGATTAAACCGGCGGTGGGGAAACAGCTTTTAACAGAAGCGTATAAGGATGACCATGTCGATCTGGCGGTTGGCCCGACCTCATCTGCTGTTGCCATGGCAATGCTGCCGGTGCCAAAAGAGTTTAAAAAAATTCTTGTGGTGGAGCCGGCTGTATCGGATACGATTACAGGAAAAGACTCCAACCGCTATGTATTTAAAACTTCAAGAAACTCTTCCCACGATGCCATCGGCAACGCACTTGTCATCGCAAAACCCGGCGTCTCAATTGCCACGGTTGCCCAGGATTATACCTTTGGAAGAACCTTTGTAGAAAAATATAAAAAAGCATGTGAATCAAAAGGGGCAAAGATTGTAATAGAAGAATTCCTTCCCATTAAAACGGCTGATTTTACAGCCACTGCCCAGAGAATTATCAGGGCCATGAAAGAGATCAAAGGGGAAAAATATCTCTTTTTAAACTGGGCAGGCAAGGGAAGTCCCTTGAACAAGTTCCACGCCATGAAGCTGGATAAAAAATATAATATCAAACTCACCACAGGCGGTAATATCCTTCCTGGTTTAATGGGATCTAAACCCTTTAAAGGGATGGAGGGCTCCTCCTATTACTACTATGACATGATCAAAGGGAATCCAATGAATGACTGGCTGATCAAGGAGCATCAAAAACGTTTTGACAACCAGCCGCCTGATTTTTTTCACTGCGGTGGATTTGCTGCGGCCGTTTTTGTGGCAAAAGCCATAGAAAAAGCAGGATCTGTTGATACTGAAAAACTCATTGCCGCCATGGAAGGTCTTGAATGGATGACGCCAAAGGGTAAAATGAAAATGCGTAAACAGGATCACCAGGCGCTTCAGCCCCAGTTCCATTTTAAACTGACCGTAAAGCCAGGTGTAAAATGGGCGGTTCCTGAGTTGGTCAAAATACAGAGTATTGATGATTTGAATATCCCGGTGACAAGATAGCTTAAAAAAAAAATCTGGGAAATCCGCAACCGATTGATTTTTCCCGGATCAAAACCCGCTTTTGCCAATAAGGATTAAAATGGATCAGGATATGATCAGAACAACGCCAAGCATTGAAACAAAAAATTTAACCATTCAGTTCGGCGGGCACACGGCTGTTGATCATGTCAATCTGAAATTTGAAAGTTTCACTCTTAAATCCATTATCGGGCCAAATGGCGCCGGCAAAACCACACTGTTCAACCTGCTTTCCGGGCAGTATAAACCCAGCTCGGGGCAGGTATTGTTCAAGGGTAAAGATATCACAAGTCTCGGGCCTGCAAAAAGAACCCAAATTGGCATTGGGCGCTCCTTTCAATTAACCAATGTTTTTCCAAGCCTCAGCGTTTTGGAAAATGTTCGCCTTGGGCTCCAGTCCAGAACAGAGCTGGGCATGATTTTCTGGAAGCACTGGCGCACTTATAGTGACCTTGAAGATAAAGCTTATGAAATTTTAAAACAGGTCCTGCTAGAAAAGAGATGGAAGGCACCTGCCTCAACCCTGACCCATGGCGAGCAGCGCAAACTTGAGATTGCAATACTTCTCGGGCTTGATCCGGATGTGCTGCTCCTTGATGAACCCACTGCCGGGATGAGTATAGAAGAAGTGCCGGCCATCCTGGATATTCTGGAAAGTATAAAGGCGGCACAAACCAGGACCATCATCCTGGTTGAGCATAAATTTGATATGATCATGAAACTTTCAGACGCCATTGCGGTTCTCCAGGAGGGAAGATTAATCTGCGATGATACGCCAGAAGCGGTTGCTGATAATGAACAGGTGCTGGCAGCGTATCTCGGCGGAGGGGTAAAACATGAATAAAACAGTTTTATCCTTGAAAAATGTTCACACCTATATTGGCCGGCACCATATTTTACAGGGTGTTAATCTTGATATAAAGGAAGGTCGTCCCACCGTTCTGCTGGGCAGAAACGGGGCGGGTAAATCCAGCACCCTGAGGGCAGTTATGGGTCTTAATCCAATTTTTAAAGGAGAAATCAAGTTTAACAATCAATATATTCATGACAAAAAACCCTATGATATCGCAAGGATGGGAATCGGATTTGTGGCAGAGGAAAAAGCGATCTTTTCCACGCTCAAGGTGGAAGAAAACCTGAAGGTATCTGCCCTGGGTCAGGATGAAAACTTCCAAGAGAGAGTGGAAAATATTTTTGATCTTTTTCCGGATCTTAAAAAATTCTGGCGCAAAAAGGCGGGCCTGTTGTCCGGCGGTCAAAAACAGATGCTTGCCATATCCAGAGCCCTTGTGAATGATCATAAAATGATTTTAATTGATGAACCTTCAAAGGGGCTTGCACCCATTGTTGTGGATCAGCTGGCACAATCCCTGATAAGAATAAGGCGTAAGACCACAATTATTCTTGTGGAGCAGAATTTTTATCTCGCAGGTCTTATCGGGGTTGATTATTTTATTCTTGATGACGGCATTACAGTCCACCAGGGACGTATGGAAGATCTTAAACAGGATGAGGACTTAAAAAAGAAATATCTTGGCATAGGATAAATATTTTGGCATAGGATAGATATCTTGGCATAGGATAAGTATTTTGGCATAGGATAGATATCCTGGCATAGGATAAGGAAGAGAGAATATGGATTTTTCCACCTTTATGATACTCACCATTGCAGGGCTTGCCTTTGGCATGATTCTGTTTATGGTCGCTTCAGGAATGACCATTATATTCGGTCTTCTGGATGTATTGAACATGGCCCATGGCGCTTTATTTGCCTTTGGCGCCTACGTGGGCTCATACCAGGTGTTGAATATGCTGGAACGGTTCGGATGGGTTGCATACGGCACTTTTTATCAGAGCGTGACAGGTTTTCTAATAGCTCTTCTTGCCGGAGCGCTCGCCGGAGCGCTGCTGGGATTTATAATTGAAAGAATTATCATCAGCAGGGTCTATGGAGATCATCTAAAGCAGATCATGATTACCATGGGTGTTCTCTATGTCATGACCGAAGTCATTAAAATTATCTGGGGCGCAAGCCCTGAAGTGGTAATGGTTCCCATGGCTTTTCAGGAGAGTTTTGATGTGTTTGATGTGACTATCGGCCGTTTCAGAGTGGTTGCAATTATCGTGGGTTTTACCCTGTTTGCAGGGATTCAACTGGTCTTAAATAAAACCCGGCTGGGACTCATTGTAAGGGCAGGGGTCGAAAACCCGGAAGCGGTACAGGCCACAGGATATAATATCAATCGTATTTTCACGGGTGTCTATACTGCAGGGGCTGCAATGGCAGGTATGGGCGGTGTCATGTGGTGTATTTTCCAGCAACAGGTCTTTCCTGAAATCGGGCTGGAAAATATTATTTATGCCATCATTGTAGTCATTATAGGAGGGCTTGGCTCTGTTACGGGAAGTTTTCTTGGCGCACTGATCGTCGGGCTTTCCTTTAATTATGTTGCCTTTTTAATGCCCAAGCTTGCCCTTGGAATCAATATCCTGATTATGGTAATTATCCTGCTTATCAGACCGCGGGGCTTGTTTGGCAAAGAAGAATAGGGAAATCAGTTGATATGAATCAGACACGAACGCCGGTCCGGATGGACAGACATTTTGAAAAAGAGAACCGGTTTAAAAAATTATCCTTCTGGGTTCAGATTGCACTGGTACTGGTTCTCTTCACAGCACCCATGATGTCGTCATTCAGAATTATGGATACCGCTGCCAAACTTATGATTTTTACATTAGTTGTGGCATCCTATGACCTGATCCTTGGATATACAGGGCTTTTATCCTTAGCCCATGCCATGTTTTTCGGTATCGGCGCCTACTGCCTTGCCCTTTTTTGCTATCACTCTCCAGATCCGCAGTGGTATCATCTTATTTTTGCTGTGGGCGCAAGTGTGGGCATCAGTATCTTGCTGGCACTGGTTCTCTCCTTTTTTTCCCTTAGAACCAAAGCCATTTTTTTTGCCATGCTCTCACTTGCCCTTGCCGATTTTTTTCATCTCCTGGGAATGACCTGGACAGGCCTGACTCTGGGAGAAGACGGGATCACTTTCACCCTTCCTGGAATATTGAATATCAGTTGGCCTGGAATAGACATCGGCAGTTTTCATATCACGCCAAGACTTTTGACCTATTATATTATTCTGGCTGTCAGTGTGACGCTTTTCTTTTTTCTCCTGCAGTTTGTCCGCTCTCCTGTGGGCCGTGTTTTAAAATCCATAAGAGATAATGAACAAAGAGCCATTGCATTGGGGTATCAGACATTTCGCTACCAGGTATTTTCCATTGTGTTTGGCTCTGTCATTTCATCCCTGGCCGGGATTCTTTTTGCCATGTGGCTCAGGTTTGTGGATCCGGGAAGCACGCTGGCAGTATTTAACATGGTGGATTATCTGCTCATGGTAATCATCGGGGGGCTGGGTACGCTTTACGGGGCAATCATCGGCGTCGCTTTTTTCATAACAACCCAGGCCTGGCTGCCGGATATCTTAAGGACAACCACTGATCTTTTTCCCCATTTTGAAATGATACACCGCCTGGCGGACAGATGGATGCTGTTTCTTGGAATTTTATTCATACTTGCCATCCTGATTTTTCCTAAAGGCGTGGTGGGCACAATCAGGGAAAAGATGCAGCAGGGCAGTTAAGATTTTAAAAGGAGTCAAATCATGCATACACCCATAATGAAGATTTTAAAAGGAGTCAAATCATGCATACACCCATAATGAAGATTTTAAAGGGCGACAATATAAAAATTAATGCCGCAATATGGCAGGGAGGCGTTAAAACCATCTTATGTCTTCACGGTATTACAGCCAACTGCATGTCCTGGGATTTGATGGCCAATGCGCTTTTACCAAAATACACTGTTATTGCCATGGATCTCCGCGGCAGGGGCAAATCGGACAGGCCTGAAACAGGATACTCTCCAGACAATCATATCAGGGATATTATCGCTCTTATGGATGATCTGAAAATTGAAAAAACAATCCTCATGGGGCACTCCCTTGGTGCATTTATAGCGCTTCTATTTGCAGCCCGCCACCCGGACCGTCTTGAAAAACTGATTCTGGTGGATGGTGCAGGCGATTTAACCCAGGCACAGATGGACCAGGTTTTTGAGGGTATTAAACCCGCTTTGGCCCGCCTGACTCAAACCTTTGACTCGGTTGAAGCCTATATTGAAAATATGAAATCAGCCGCTTATATTCATCCCTGGCGGCCCAATATTGAGGCGTATTATAAATATGAGATTGAACAAGTTAACAACAGAGTAAGGACAAATATCAACCCGGCCCATATCCAGGAAGAGGCTCAAAATGTCCGTAAGATAGATTGTGTTTCCCTCTACAGTGATGTGCGCTGTCCGGTTCTTATCCTGCGTGCTGCCCAGGGGCTTTTCAGCCAGGATGATCTTTTGCTGCCTGAAGATGTCATAGAAAGAATGGTCACCCTGATCCCTGACGCCACCCGCTTTGATGTGAAAGGAACAAACCATTATGGTATCATTTTTCAACCCCATGAGGAGAGGGACAAAGCCGTATTGAAATTTCTGGAAAAGAGCAATGATCCATCAATCTGATCCAACGGCCGGCCATGAAAGCATTGGCAGAGACGGCAGCTCTCCTCGCGTTGAAAAAAAAGTCCGGTTTCTTTTAAATCTGGTTTAAATAGAGATGTAAAACAGGGAAAATAATTTTGATTTAGACGACAAGTTGCTTGACAAACACTGAAGGTGGCGGTAGAAGTTTAATAACTGATAAAATTTAAAGCGGGGTAACGTATGAATGTTGGAACAATCTTTTCAAGACATGGCGTGTATCGACCGGAACAGCTGGCAGTGGTTTTTAAAGAGAAGAGACTGACATATTCAAGGTTTAATTATAGAATCAATCAACTGGCCAATGCACTTATCAACCTTGGACTTGAGAAGGGTGACAGAATTGCCACCCTGCTTCCCAACTGCCTTGAACTCCTGGAAGTATACTGGGCCTGTGCAAAGACAGGGGGTGTCGCAGTGCCATTGAGCACCATGCTTCGACCCGCTGCCATTGAATCCCTTCTCAGAGATGCGGATGTTTCATTTGTTTTTACTGGTTCTGGTCATGTCGAATCTGTGAATGAGATCCGCAGCCGTCTTGAATGTGTAAAATCCAGAGGATATATTCAGGTTGGCGGCGAAAAACAGGATGGATTTGGACAATACAATGATATAACGGCACACAGCTCAGGTGCGGAACCTGATGTTCCAGATATTATCGGCTCTGATCTATTCAATATCATGTATTCCAGCGGAACGACCGGCATGCCAAAGGGGATTATGCTGACCCATAATATCAGAATAATGTATGGCGCATGTTTTGCATCATCATTCCGTATTAAACCAGAGAGCGTTATCATGCATGCCGGTGCCATTATCTTTAACGGTGCTTTTGTTGATCTGATGTCCACAGTATATACCGGTGCTGCCTATATTCTTCTTGAAAGCTTTGATCCTGAAAGCTTTATTGAAACCATTGAAAAAGAGAAAGTCACCCATGTCATAATGGTGCCGGCACAGGTGATCGCCGTGCTGAACAGCCCCTCTTTTTCCCCGGAAAAGTTTGCTACTCTTGAAATGATTCTCGTTCTGGGTGCACCGCTTTTAATGGAACAAAAAAAGCGGTTAAATGATCTTCTGCCAGGCATATTTTATGAACTCTATGGCCTGACTGAAGGCTTTGTAACCATACTTGATAAATATGATTATAAAAGAAAACCCCAATCTGTGGGCACGCCTCC
>CAYZCC010000122.1:0-6792 GCA_964476805.1 uncultured Desulfobacula sp. | reverse complement strand
ATCACTGGAAAACAAAATCCCTTCATCTGCAAGATAGGTAAACATACTGTCTGGCCAGTGAAGCATTTTTGTCTCAAGAAATGAGAAATTCCTCTCTCCAAAAGTTATATTTTCACCATGTTTGATGATCTGGAAATTAAAATCCTCATTTAAATTGTCCTTGAGATTTTTTACACCCATTTTTGAACAGTAAAGAGGTTTTTCTATCCCTATTCTATGCATTATTTTTGGTATGGCACCTGAATGGTCCATTTCAGAATGGTTGGAGATAACGGCATCAATTTTTTTGGGATCAATAAACCTGCTGATATTTGACAGCAGCTCTTTGCCGAATTTTTCTTTTACCGTATCAATTAGAATATTTTTTTTGCCAAGTATTAAAAATGAGTTATATGTGGTGCCTTCATAGGTGGAATATCCATGAAAGTCTCTCATATCCCAGTCACGGCAGCCAACAGAGTATATATTGTTTGCAATTTCAAATGGTTTAAACATCTATTTTATACCTCCCTCTCTTTATTTCTCAGTTTTGAATTGTAAATTTTAAATTAGAGTCGTCATAAGACACATAAAACTATTCAAGCTTTATATTTCGTGCCTGAACAAAAATCGCTGATTTTCCCAATGACGGCGTTGGGAAAGAGTTTTAATCCTCTGGCTCGAAGAGGCGCTTTGTTAAAAGTTATGTCATAAATCTTGCAAAGAATATGCCTTAATAATTTATATTTTTATTAAAAAAAAGATTTCAACTCACTCTTTGTTAATATAGTATAGTGCACAGAAAATCAATTGATTATTGTTTCCAGATACGGTAATTCTGGTTTAAATTTAAATGTTGCAGCCGCCAATTGGAATAAAAATACCATGTGTTTCCCAAAGGAGCATGCTCAAAATATGAAGTTTGTTAAGAGAACAAAAATAGATGTGCCGGTTGAAGATCTTTTCTTATGGCATACCAGAAACGGTGCCATATTCAGGATGACACCGCCATGGGCACCTTTGAAAATGATTTCCCGGAACAGGGAAGGCATTCAAAAAGGGGTCAGGGTCAAATTCAGGTTAAATCTTTTTAAAATACCCATGATATGGGAATCTGAGCATATAGGGTATAAGGAAAATCAGGAGTTTAAAGACAGGCAGATCAAAGGCCCTTTTGCAAAGTGGGAGCACACCCATCGATTTATACGAGAGGGTGAGAAAAGTTCTATTATCGAAGACAGGCTCGATTTTCAACTTCCCTTTGGATTGTTAAGCAGGCCTTTTTATGGAATTGCCATGAGAGAGTTTGAAAAAATGTTTCATTACAGGCACCGGGTATTGAAATATGATCTTGAAAATCATGTGGGAAAAACCGGGAACTTAACCATTTTGATTTCAGGAGCCAGCGGAACCATTGGACAGGCTTTGATCCCCCTGTTACAAACCTGTGGACACAAGGTGATTGTGCTGGAACGAAATAAAAGAGAGGTGTCAGATAATCAACTTTTCTGGAATCCCTACAAGGGGATACTGGATATTGAAAAGGCAGGAGAGATTGATGCCGTCATCAATTTAAACGGTATTGACATCTCAAGGGGCCGGTGGACTGCAAAACAGAAAAAACTCATTATTGAATCACGAGTCATTCCCACAAAACTGCTTTCAGAAAAAATCAGCAAAATGACTCGGAAACCTGAAGTTTTTATCACTTCATCTGCCATTGGTTTTTACGGAGATAACAGCACAAAAAGTATAACCGAATCTGATGGCAGAGGGACGCTTTTTATTTCCAGAGTCTGCAAACTGTGGGAAGATGCTGCTTCTGAAATTCAAAAGGCCGGTGTCAGAACAGTTATGCTGAGAACCGGAGTCGTACTTACCCCTTCAGGCGGGGCGCTTGGAAGAATGCTGTTGCCATTTAAGCTGGGCCTGGGAGTCGTCCTCTCCAAAGGGACACAGTATATGAGCTGGATAAGCATGGATGATGAAATATCAGCCATACTTTTCCTTCTCAGGAGTAAAAAGATAGAAGGACCTGTTAATTTAACCGCTCCTGAACCGGTTACAAATCTGGAGTTTTCACAAACACTTGCCAGGGTATTTTCCAGAAAAGTATTTTTTACCATGCCAGAATTTCTGGTCAAGGCAGTATGGGGACAGATGGGAAAAGAGACGCTTCTGGCAAGCAGCAAGGTGCAGCCTGAAAAGCTTTTGAGTCAAGGTTTCGCCTTCCAGCATCAAACACTTTTCTCAGCACTCAGAGACCTTATTGGTAATAGAGGAGATATACAATGAGTACCAGGCTGAAAATTCTATTTTCCATTTTAATGATAACAGCGCTCTGTTTCGGGTTTATTGAGATCTATTTTCCTGTTGAAAATTACAGTTTTGAAAGACTGCATATCTTTCTTTTTAATCTCTGTACAGGCGGGAGCATCCTGCTTTATTATACTCAGGGAAAACAGAGTGTCTCCTATACTGTTGGCCTGTTTTTTATTGGGTCCCTTCTTTATGCGCTCTCTGCATTCCTGAAGTTTTATCCTGTAACCCTTCTTGTATCGGTTATGCTCTTTGTTATTGTGGAAAAAGTCCGTATTGAAAAGTTTTCTCTTTTCCCGTCAGGGTTCTTTAAATCTGATGAATCCATTTCTAAGAAATTTCATCAGGCTTCACTGTTATGCCTCTCAATCGGTATTGCCATGGCAACTCTTGTGATACTGAATAATGAGTATTTCAATATTGTGACCATGAGACTGCTTACCTTGAATACATTTTTCCTGGGGTTTTCTTTCCCTCTCTCTTTGATTACACTCTCTTTGGTTTTTGGCATGCTGGAAAAGCTGGAAAACACCTCTGCAAGAGGGATTATGGAGGTATGCTTCTGGGCAATTACAGTCGGTGTCATTACTTTTTTTATCTTTATGCTGTTTGAAAAAATACTCCCCCAGATTTTTATAACGGCTACTCTGTTTACTGTTGTCATACTTGTGTTTATGCTGTATGCACTATTTGCAGACAAGATCCAGCAAAAATTGTTTCTAACGTCGGGAATAGGATTTCTGATTTTTACGGCAGTTACAGGTATTGCATATATATGTTTAATGATGGGTGAGAGCTATAATCATCATAATACCAAATGGCTGATGCAGATGCATGTTTTTGCATCTTTATACGGCTGGAATCTGTGTGGTCTCTCCATCATCTGCAGGGTTGACGATTTTCCCATAAGGATGCACTCTTTAACAGTTATTGGCATTCACTGGCTGACGGCTGTTATACTGGCCCCGCTTGGAATTTTTTATCCACTGTTTGCTGTCCTTGCTGTCGTTGGCTATACATTTATTACACTAACACTCTTTTTCAGTTATAACAGCAGAGTCGTTTAATGAGTATCAAGGAGAAACTGGATCATTTTTTAAGCATTTTTGATCACACTTCCAGGGTGCTTATCATCATCAATGCTGACCCAGATTCCATAGCAAGTGCCATGGCCGTGAAAAGGTTATTGTGGAAAAAGGCAAATGAGGTCACAACAGCCTATTTCAACAAAATAACCCGGCCTGATAACCTTGCCATGATCGAATACACTGGCTTTGCCATAATGGTGCTGGATGATATAAAAAAAGAGGATTATACTACTTTTGTGATAGTCGATTCCCAGCCGGATCACCATGAAAAATTTTCCGGTTTTGAGTATGATGCCATTATCGATCACCACCCCCTGTCTGATGATAATGCCAGGTTTGTTGATATCCGCCCTGATTACGGTGCCTGTTCAACTATGATGACCGAGTATTTAAAAGCAAAAAAAATAAAGCCTCCTTCAAAACTTGCAGCCGCATTAATGCTCGGGATTAAAACCGACACATATAATTTTACAAGGCAGACAAGTTTAAAAGATATCAAAGCATTTCAATACCTTTACAGGTTTGCCGACAATAATATTGTTGTCAAAGTGGAGAGAGCCGCTTTGAGCATGGAAGATCTTGATTTTCTGGGAAATGCCATTAAACATAGAAAAATGTTTCACCACAAGGTATTTTTCCATGCAGGAAAAATTACAAAACCGGATGAACTTGTGATGGTTGCAGACTTTTTTCTAACCCTTGTAAGGGTTAACTGGAGTACTATTTCTGGAATTTTTCAGAAAAAACTGATCATTATTATCCGCAATGATGGATTGCGAAAAGGCGCAGGGGCCACAGCAAAAGATGCCTTCTCCATGTATGGATTTGCAGGAGGGCACAAAACAATGGCAAGGGCAGAACTTGATTTGAAACTGGTTCGCAAAGAGATTGGATCGGTTAGTAAAAAAGCTCTGGGCAGCTGGATCATAACAAGAATTGAGAAAGCTGCCGGTAAAAAAAAATAATTAACCAGCATATTTTTGATGGTCTCGTAAAAAGTCAAAAATGGCAAAGTCGCTATATATAATTTCAGTATGTTACGACCCAAAAATTGCCAAAATCGGACTTTTTACAGGTTCATCATTTTTAAGGGGTTCACTTAAAAATACAATTGATTCAATATCAAGGGGTTCAAAGGCATTTGATCATTTCCCTTGTTATAAAAATGTTATAAAAATTTTTTACTACAGCAGGTCATTCTTTTGCAGAGCAAATACAATCCCCTTATAGGAAGCTGCTATGACAACCACATAAAGTATTAAAAGAAAAGTACCCATCATTTTATTTACTCTCCCTGATATCAGAGCACAAGCCTGCATCCTGACGCCTGACGCTCTTTAGTTTTATACCTGAGGTAGAAATGGTTTACCGCAGGTTCATTTATGTTAATATGACTCTTCATTCATCACTTCATCTTTGGTCAATTTTTTTGAATCCATTAGATACCAGACATATATAATATAGGCGAGTACAAAAGGGATACCTATTGCCACATAGGTCATGGTTGTCAGGGTAAACTCACTTGAGGATGCATTAAATATTGTCAGGCTTGACTGCAGATCAAGTTTTGACGGATAAAATGCTGTGTTGTTAAATGCCGGCAGGCACAACACCACAAGTCCCACCAGTACAGTGCCCACTCCACTGAACCATATTCCCTTCTTGCTGCCTTGAAAATAAGTTGCCAGAACACCATACAAAACCAGGATAATCCCGGTAATAAGCAGTATTAAAAAGTGGGGCAGGGCAATCAGGTTTGAAAGGTATTTTGATGACACTATGGATACCACACCTGCTTCATCCACACCAAATCCTTTCATAAAAAGGATATTGATCAATACATAGAGTAAAAAAGGCAGAGCGATAAGAAAATTTCTCCAGGTGGAATGACGCAGTCTTGATTCAAGGCCGTGGTTTGAAGAAAAATCAATACTGTTTAAAAGGTATAAAGACCCCAGCACTCTTGCATTAAACACAAGGAAGATTCCAAGGCTCAAATTGTACACGGAAAAAGCAGCTTCAAGCCCTCTTAGATTAACGCCAAGCAGAGTATAGTCCCAGGTCACCCTGTTATACATATTAAGGGTGAAATTTGAACCGGTATAAAATGTTCCCACTGCAGCACCGATAAGAAGAATACCCACCGCACCATTTATGAAAAGAAAGAGTTCATAAACACCTGATCCCAGAAAATTATTTGGTTTTTTCCTGTATTCATAACTGACCGCCTGGATAATAAATGAAAAAAGAATCAGAATCCACACCCAGTAGGCACCTCCAAAACTTGTTGCATAAAATTTAGGGAAAGCTGCAAACAGAGCACCTCCAAAGAGAACAAGCGTCGTGAAAGGCAATTCCCATTTACGTCCAAGGGAAGTGATCACCAGACTTTTTTCAAGATCGGTTTTGGCCACCTGCCACAAAAGCGTCTGTCCGCCCTGGACAAAAGTAAGAAACAAAAAAAGTGCACCAACAACGGAGCATATAAACCACCAGAGCTGCTGCAAAGTTGCATAGTCAAGGCTTGAAAACATTTTAATGACCCTCCTTTGGCCCTATGGATATCTGTTTAAGCATTATGGTTATTTCAGCGATGAGCAATATAGTAAACAACCCGAGAAACATGAAAAAAGTCAATTGTACATTGCTTGTGGCAAGGTTGGTTGCTGACATTTTAACGGGCAGTAAACCGTTAATCGCCCATGGCTGACGGCCGACCTCTGCAACAATCCATCCCGACTGCTGGGCAAAGATACCCAGGAGAGCTGAGATTAAGCCAATGGACAGCAGCCATTTCTGTTCCAGAAGTGACCCTTTAAAAATAAAGATAAGAAAAGAAGCAAAAAGAATGGGGAAGAGGGTACCGAGGGCCACCATAATATGGAATGCATAAAAGGGAATAGCAACAGGAGGAACGGCCTCTTCCGGGCTGTTAAGATAGCCATACCCCATGTAATCCTGATTCTGCCTGAATTTTGCCAGTAAAATTGCTGCCTCTTCATTATTACCATCTTTGCGGGCATGTTTAAAGAGTGCAAGATCATTTAAAGCCATTTTCCCTTTGTTAATCTTTGAAGCAGTACTCTCTATGCCATGCGCTTCATTGCCGTAAACAAGATCATCAATCCCCGGCACAAATGAGGTAAAGGTGCGGTTGGCGAGAAGAGAAAGCATAAAAGGAATTTTAACCTTTAAAATAAATGGATTCTGACCATCACCCGGCTGTTTGTCTCTCCGTAAAATACCGGCGGCAATAATTCCGGCTTTGGTTTCACCCTCATATAGTCCTTCAATGGCTGCAAATTTCATGGGTTGTTTTTGGGCGACTTCATAGGCGGACTCATCTCCGTTTATGCAGACATAGATCGAAGAGATAAGGCCGAAAACAGATGCGGCAACAATGGAT
>CAYZCC010000121.1:3363-6811 GCA_964476805.1 uncultured Desulfobacula sp. | reverse complement strand
AGATAAAACCGGTCTTGGCAACCTGGCCCGTTATATCATCCGGGCCTGCTTCTCTAAAAATAATTGAGATTGTGCGCAAAAAAAATGTTTACTAATGCAATATAATAGAAAGTATTGATAAGGTTTTAAAAATATACTATTGAAGTGGTAATTTAATATATCTCTATACTTAGATTGTTTTGGGATTATTTTAAAATCACCTGAAGCCGTCTGAATTAAGAGTTTTTATTATTTAAAATTTTATCCATATTTAAAGGGAGGGGAGTATGAAAAAATTTTTAATGGTTGCTGCTGTTTTACTTGTGGCACTTGCACTAGTTCCAGTAAATTCCTTTGCTAACAAAGGCGAATTTACTATTTGTAATGTCGCTGAACCTCAGGGCCTTGATCCTGCTTTAATTCAAGGTGTTCCAGAACATCGCATTTACATGTCGATTTTTGAAGGACTTGTTGGTACAAAAGCTGAAGATGCAAGCCCGGTTCCTGGTGTTGCAAAAAGCTGGAAAATTACAAACGACGGAAAAACGTATACATTTAATTTAAGAAAAACAACATGGAGTGATGGTGTACCCATTACTGCTCACACCTTTGTAAAATCGTGGCTGAGATTCCTTGATCCTAAAACTGCCGCACCTTATGCATGGTTTCCCAATATGTTTATTGCCGGTGCTGAAGATTACAACTCAGGCAAAGCAGGTCCTGAAGCTGTAAAAATCAGAGCAATAGATGATTATACATTCCAGTTTGACCTTGTTGGACCACTACCTTACGTTCTTGGTGCACTCGCACATTATTCTTTTGGTATTGCCCCGCTTCACGCTATTGAAAAACATGGTGCCGACTGGACCAAACCAGAGAATTTCGTAAGCAATGGACCATTTATTGTTGAAAAATGGGAACCCCAAAGTAAACTGACTTGTATTCCGAATCCTAAATACTGGGATAAAGATGCAGTTAGCCTTGCAAAAGTAACTTATCTCCCAATTGATGACCAGAACACAGCACATACTGTTTACCTGAATGGTGAAGCTGACTGGAATACAGATTTACCCATAGATCAAATTGAAAATGCAGAACTTCGTGATGATTTCCAGGTCGGTCCCTATCTTGGAACATATTACTATACAATTAATGTAAAAGAAAAACCATTTGATGATGTAAGAGTCAGAAAAGCCCTCTCAATGGCCATGGACAGAGAAGCACTTGTAACAAAAGTTACAAAAGCCGGTGAAATTGCAACCGGAAACATGGTTCCAGACATGGCAGGTTACACAGTTATAAACGGTGCCCGCAAAAATATTGCTGAAGCTCAGAAACTTCTTGCAGAAGCAGGTTACCCCGGTGGAAAAGGCTTCCCTGAATTTACTGTTCTTTACAACACAAATGAAAACCATAAAAAAATTGCTGAGTACATTCAGAGTCAATGGGCTGAAAATTTAGGTGTTTCCATCAAATTGATGAACCAGGAATGGAAAACTTATCTTGCATCCAGAAGACAACATCAATTCCAGGTTGCACGTGCAGGATGGATCGGAGATTACCAGGATCCAAATACATTTCTTGATATGTTCATGACGGGTGGTGCGATGAATGGTGGCCAGTATGCGAACGCTGAGTTTGATGCTTTGGTTAAAAAAGCTGCCACAATGGCAGATGGCAAAGCAAGAATGGATACCCTGCGCAAAGCAGAACAAATCTTCATCGAACAAGATCAGGGTGTTATTCCTATTTACCATTATGTTTCAAAAGGTATGATCGACCTCAACAAATGGGGTGGATGGCACTGGAACGTAATGGATTATCATCCAATGAAAGATGTTTACATGAAATAAGATCATTATCAATTTTTTAATGATTTAGTGAGTAATAATAAAGAGAATCTGTAACAGGGTTCTCTTTATTATTTTTATAAAAATTTATATTAGAACTCTGATATAAAAATCACTTAAAAACTTAATCATCATGATGTTTAAGTAGGACAATATGACTAAATACATTATAAGGCGTTTTTTAGGGCTGATCCCAACGCTTTTATTTATCATCGCCCTATGTTTTTTCATGATCAGACTTGCTCCGGGAGGGCCTTTTGATTCGGAAAAGGCTTTACCGAAAGAGATTCTTGAAAACATAGAGAAAAAATACAATATGGATGCACCATTGATCATGCAGTTCGGAAGATATGTGATTGAACTGGCCCAGGGAGATCTAGGGCCTTCATTCAGATACCATGATCACAACGTAAACGAATTAATTTTTGGAGACACTCTCAGGACAAGTGCCATTCTAAATTCTATGATGCTTGGAACTATTGCGCTCAGTATTGCCATTTTACTTGGTGTGTCCACAGGGATGATTTCGGCACTAAGGCAGAACACTGCCTTTGACTATATTCCCATGTCATTTGCCATCGTCGGAATTTCAGTACCCACTTTTGTTACCGGACCCGTTTTAATGTACTTTTTAGCATTGAAATTCAAACTTTTGCCCACCTCAGGTTGGATTTATGACCAGGGTTGGGGGTCATTAATCATGCCTGCCATAACCCTTTCTCTTCCTTTTTTTGCTTTTATTGCAAGATTATCACGGGCCAGTATTCTTGAAGTACTTCGAAGTGACTATATCAGAACAGCAAAAGCCAAAGGACTTTCTAATTTTGTAATAATGGTCAAGCATGTAATCAAAGGGGCCAGTCTGCCGGTCGTAAGTTTTCTTGGCCCAGCATATGCAGGAATATTAACGGGATCTGTTGTTATTGAGACAATATTTCGTGTCCCGGGACTTGGGAAATTTTTCGTCCAGTCTGCATTTAACAGAGATTATACTCTTATTATGGGAACCGTTATTGTTTATGCAACCGTTTTAATTATAATGAATTTTATAGTTGATATTGCATATTCATTTCTTGATCCCAGAGTTACCTATAAATAGAAGGTTCAACAGATGACTAAAAAAGATATATCCCAGGCAAAAGATGAATTTGACCAGACTGTTGAGGGAACCAGCCTTAATAAAGACGCCTGGAAACGACTCAAAAAAAACAAGATGGCCATTACCGGCCTCTATATTATTATACTTTATGTGATTATCAGTCTTTGTGCACCGATCCTGCCTATATACTCTTATAAAAAAATTATACTGGATCATGCCCACCTCCCGCCTTCCTTAACAAAAACGGCAGGAGAGCTGATGATTGAAAAGAAAACAGAACGATATGAAAACCTCATTGATACCTGGAAAAAACGGGACAGTGAAAAGGCGCGTAAAAATGTCCAGAAGTACATAAAAAAACGTGATGCTGATCTAAATGGTATCAAAGAACGCGTTGAAAATGAAACGGCAATGGTTGATGGAAAACTCACAAAAATACATCAACGTCGATATATACTCGGTACAGACTACCATGGCAGGGACCTGCTCGCCAGAATCATATATGGCGGTCAGATCTCAA
>CAYZCC010000121.1:0-3353 GCA_964476805.1 uncultured Desulfobacula sp. | reverse complement strand
TTTATCGGTGCCATAACATCGGTCTTCATCGGAGTCATTGTCGGGTCCATTGCCGGCTATGCCGGTGGTAAAACCGATTACCTGATTACACGTGTCATAGATGTTATGTACTCCCTGCCATATATATTGCTGGTAATCATATTTATGGCACTTTTTGGCCAGAACATTTTAAATATGTTCTTTGCCATAGCCATGGTCAGTTGGCTCAATGTCGCCAGGGTGGTTCGTGGACAGATCATCTCTTTAAATAACTCAGAATTCGTTGAAGCGGCCAAGTCCATTGGCGCTAGTACGAGAAGGATCATCTTCAAACACATGGTACCCAATACTGTGGGTATTATTATCGTATTTGCCTCCTTAGAATTTCCTGCCTTTATTATGACAGAAGCATTTCTTTCTTTTTTAGGCCTTGGAATATCTGCTCCCTATACATCCTGGGGGCTTCTTGTTCGGGAAGCAATTGAAGGATTGGCCTATTACCCGGGGCTCCTGTTTTTTCCAGCCATTGCAATGACGCTGTTTTTATTTGCAATGAATTTCTTAGGGGATGGATTAAGAGACGCCTTTGACCCTCAAAGTAAGAACAGGATGTAAAGGAGATGATATAACAGTGACTCGAGACATAATATTAGACGTTAAAAACCTTCAGACCCACTTTAGAACAGATGACGGGGTTGTCAAAGCGGTAGAAAATATTTCATTTGATCTGGCCCATGGCGAAACACTTGGAATTGTTGGTGAGTCCGGATCTGGTAAATCTGTAACCAATCTTTCTGTGATGCGGTTAATCCCCTCACCTCCCGGTAAAATAGTGGGTGGACAGATACTTTATCAAGGCCGGGATATACTTAAAATGAATCAATCCGAGGTCAGAAAAATCCGGGGGAATAAAATATCAATGATATTCCAGGATCCCATGACTTCATTAAATCCATTCTTGCGAATCTCTACCCAGTTAATGGAGTCATTTACGCTCCATCAAAATATGGGCAAAAAAGAAGCCTATGAGAAATCCATTGAAATGCTTGGTATGGTTGGAAATCCTGATCCAAAAGAAAGAGTGGATGATTATCCCCATCAATTCTCCGGTGGTATGCGCCAACGAGTAATGATTGCCATGGCACTCTCATGCAACCCTGATATCTTAATTGCTGATGAACCAACAACGGCATTGGATGTGACCATTCAGGCACAAATCCTCGAACTCATGAACGAGTCGTCTGCCAAATTGAATAACGCAACGATTCTGATTACTCATGATCTTGGCGTTGTAGCAGGTGTGTGTGATTATGTCTGTGTAATGTATGCAGGAAAAATTGTAGAAAAAGCATCTAATTTTGATCTTTTCAAAGATCCGAAACATCCGTATACTAAAGGACTTCTCAGTTCAGTCCCCCGATTGGACATGAAAAAGGAGGACCGGCTTTACTCCATTGATGGTCAACCTCCCAATTTGATCAACCTGCCGGATTGCTGCCCGTTTTTCCCAAGGTGCAAATATGCGCAACCGATCTGTAAAGAAAAATACCCTGACACAATGCAGTTTGATAACAATCGCGAAGTCAGCTGCTGGCTGTATAAGGATAACAAGGAGGTGACCCTTGACTGATACCCCTCTTTTAAAGGTCGAAGACCTAAAGCTTCATTTCCCCATTCTGGACGGCCTCATATTTAAAAGCCAGGTGGGTGCGGTTCGCGCAGTGGATGGAATCAGCTTTTCTGTTGATAGCGGGAAAACACTGGGAATCGTTGGTGAATCCGGATGTGGAAAATCAACCACTATCCGGGCAATCTCTCAGCTTCATAAACCAACCAGTGGAAAAGTTTACTTTAAGGGCACGGAATTAACATCCCTGTCTGAAAATGAATTTTTCTCTGTCAGAAAAAACATGCAGATGGTCTTCCAGGATCCTTATGCCTCACTCAATCCAAGAATGACCGTGGGAAATATCATTAAAGAGCCCATGAAAATTTACAGAAAGGCCGGGCTTCTGGATATTTCCAGAAAGGAAATGGAAAAGCGCGTAGATTATCTGATGGAACGTGTGGGTTTGTCGCGATACTATAAAAACAGATATCCCCATGAGTTTTCCGGTGGTCAGCGGCAACGGGTCGGGATTTCCAGAGCACTTGCCCTGGAACCCCAGATTATCCTTGCGGATGAACCGGTTTCCGCCCTTGATGTTTCCATACAGTCGCAAATCCTGAATCTCATGAAAGATCTCCAGGAAGAACTTGGGATCGCCTATATTTTTATTGCCCACGATCTATCTGTCATTGAATATATCAGTGACCGTATTGCAGTCATGTATCTGGGTAAACTGGTCGAAATTGCAGATGCCCATGAGCTTTATACAACTCCGCTTCATCCATATACTGAAGCGCTTTTATCTGCAGCACCAATCCCGGATCCGGAAGTGGAAAAAAACAGGAAAAGAATCATTCTGGAAGGCGATGTACCCTCTCCTTCAAAGGAACGTTTTGGGTGCTATTTCTATGATCGTTGCAGCAAACGAATGGATAAATGCAAAAACAATATCCCGGAATTAAAAATACATGAAGGCTCCCATGAAGTAGCCTGTTTTCTGTTTTAGATTTACACTATTTTTTTCTAGTTGATAATACCATTTAATCCCGGAGGATATCCTCCGGGATTAATTTTTTAAGAGCTACCATTTAATCAATCTTTTATAAATCCTCTACTTCCAGAGGGCGTTTACAAAATCGAGCCACATGTTCGGCTTTAGTTTCCAGATCAGATAAACCAGACTTTTTTATCACTTCAATAACATGTGCCTTACTGGTTTTAGGTATCAGGGAAAATTTTATGTACCTGGAAACCAAATACCCCTTTTCCCTTTTTCCTGTGTCCACATCACCGGTCTTAAATCGTGTAATTTTAAATGTTTCTATATCATTTAAAAGAATTTCAGTCTGTTTATACGCAATGATAAGTCCGTGACGATGAACCACTTTTCCAGATCTCTTGTCAAAAAACCATGCTTCATAATAAAGCGATAATACAAAAGAAAAAATGACGATCAGGTAGGGCCCGATATTTGAAATTTTTAAAGAGGTTGAATCGCCGTCAATAAGAATAAAATAGAGTAAAAAAAGGCAGAGCGCTACAAAAAAAAACCTGAAACCATGCCCTAACCGTAACACTAACTCATTGTCTGATCTGAAATCCAGTACGAACTTTATTGGAATTATATTCAATATGTAATCCTTCTTTACACCATGTTAATATTTTTAATTAAGCTTACACTATATTTGCTGTTCAATATACCCTGGGAGTCAAAATTAATAGATTATTTGCGTAATTTTTTAATGTTTATCAACAAAGCACTCTT
>CAYZCC010000120.1:0-6943 GCA_964476805.1 uncultured Desulfobacula sp. | reverse complement strand
TTAAGGAGATGGAGAAAATAGCAAAGGATGAAATATCAAAATTTTTAATTCAACAATCACAATAATTTGAATATTCAATTTTTTGTGGAGAAGCTGTCAGGAAGTAAAATGAGTTGCAGGCAATTCCTGAAATCCTTGTCCATAAATGCATAAAGGGGGCAGCGCCGAACGCTGAACCCCCATTGTATCGATGGTAGCGGGGCAAGGATTTGAACCAAGGATCTTCGGGTTATGAGCCCGACGAGCTACCAGACTGCTCCACCCCGCATCAACAAACTCATTTTATATAGATGGGTTTAGATTGTGTCAAGCTTTTTTATGTTTTTTTGATCAATGCTTTGTCAATGCCCGCTTCAGTTCCTCGATTGAAGCAGTTGCTGTACCAACCTTTGAAACAACGATTCCAGCTGCTGTATTTGCTAACACGGCACTCTCTTTAAATGTCGCACCTGCTGACAGTCCAAGACCCAGCAGGGAAATTACTGTATCACCTGCACCGGATACATCAAAGACCTGCTGAGCCTGTGATTCTATTGTATAAGGCTTTGTACCTTTTTCAAACAGTACCATGCCGTCTTTCCCGCAGGTGATCAAAAGTCTTTCCAGCCTGATTTTTTTCATGAGTAACTCTCCTGCAAAAAAAACATCCTGAATGGATTTAATATCCATATTAGCTGCGAGGCTTGCCTCTTTTTTATTGGGTGTCAGGGTGGATACATGTTCATATTTTGAGAAATTCAGGGATTTTGGATCGGCCAGCGTTAGGATATTATATGGACCGGCGAGTTTGGCTGTATGTTGAACCAGCTCTTTTGTGACAAGACCCTTATCATAATCAGAAAGAATAATCAGATCAACATCTGAAATTTTATTTTTAATAATTTTAACAAGTTTTTCAAGGGTTTGATGGGTGATATTTTTTTTTATCTCTTTATCGATTCTTAAAATCTGCTGATTGGATGAAATCACCCTTGTTTTTCTGGTTGTAGGCCGTTGTGATTCACTGACAATCCCGTCAGTTTCAATGCCAAGATCTTTAAGTTTTTCAAATATCATCCGGCCTGCTTTTCCGGTTCCGGCTGTCCCAATGGCAGACACTTTGGCACCCATAGCAACAAGGTTGTGAATGACATTTCCAGCACCACCCAGAAGAGAGCTCTCCTTCTCTATACAAACCACTGGAACAGGTGCTTCCGGGGAGATGCGATCCACTTTTCCCCAAAGATATTCATCAATCATCAAATCACCAATGACAAGGGCCTTTATCTTTTTAAAATCATTGATATTTATTGTCATTGGGCTAATAGTTTTTCTATCATGGTTTTAAGTTCTAAATAGTCTCTTGTCACAGGAATCTTGGGGAAATCTGCAGTAATTGATTCAGGTGGTTTAAAGAAAAAACCCCGGTCTGACTCCTGGATCATTTTAATGTCATTATATGAATCACCAAAGGCAATCACATGGTAATTGAGTTTTTTTAAGGCGGAGACCGCCTCTTTTTTCTGGTTATTAATGCGTATGTTATAATCAGTGATATTGTTCTCCTGATCAATGGTCAAAGTGTGGCATAAAAGAGTAGGATAATTGAGTTTTTTAATCAAGGGTTTTGCAAACTCTTCAAAGGTGTCTGACAAGAGAATAATCTGTGACTCTCTTCTAATCCAGTTTAAAACTTCAAGAGCGCCTTCAAGGGGTTCAAGGTTTGCAATAATCTCTTTAATATCTTCAATTTTTAAACTGTTTTTTTTTAATATGGAGAGACGTCTGGTCATGAGAATGTCATAATCACTGACATCTCTTGTGGTTTGTCTAAGCTCTTCAATCCCTGTTTTTTCTGCCACACTGATCCATATTTCAGGCACGAAAACACCCTCAAAATCTGCAACCAATATTTTCATTCTTTTTATTACCCCTGATCCATCTCTTCAATTCTGATTATAACTGGATTTCCCACAACGGAATCAGTTTTGGAAATTTGTTTTAAAGCTTTTTGTACCCACTGCTCTTTTGTTTTATGTATAATCATAACAACAGGTACTTTGCCATTGTGCTTTCTCCCTTTTTGATGGACAGATTCAATACTGATGTTATGGTCTCCCAAAATTCCTGAAATTCTTGAAAGGACTCCCGGGTTGTCCTGGGCTTCAAAACGGAGATAATACCTTATATACAACTGAGACATGGGAAGGATTGGAATGGTTTTAATATGCTCTTCAGGATATCCAAGAATCGGCACCCGTCTTTTACTACCTGAAATAATGTTTCTGGCAATATCTGTTATATCACTTAAGACTGCGCTTGCAGTGGGCATCATACCTGCACCATGGCCATAAAGCATTGTCTGCTCTGTTGCATCGGCGTCAATAACAATGGCATTCATTGATTTGTCAACATGGGAGAGCGGATTGGTTTCCGGTATCATTGCCGGATGTACCCTGGCTTCCACATGATCTTTATGTTTTTTGCCAATGGCAAGAAGTTTGATCGTGTAGCCAAATGATCTGGCAAACTCAATGTCCACAGGTGTGATATTGCGGATACCCTCCACATGGATATCTTTTAAATTAATCTCCATGCCATGGGCAAGGGCATTGAGAATGGCAAGCTTGTGGGCGGTATCAAATCCATCTATATCCAGTGAAGGCTCTGCTTCAGCAAATCCAAGTTCCTGGGCCTGTTTTAATGCTGCGTCAAATTCCAATCCCTCTTTGGAGATTTTGGTCAGGATATAATTGCATGTCCCGTTTAAAATAGCGGACATTGATTTGATATCATTGGCGACAAGGGTCTCTCTCAAAGTCTTGATGATTGGCATGCACCCGCCGCAGCTTGCTTCAAAAGCCAGATCCACCTGGTTTTCTCTTGCAGTTTTAACAAGATCGTTTCCAAATCCTGCCAGAAGCGCTTTGTTTGCTGTTACAACATGTTTCTTGTTTTTCAGGGCATTCAAAATAAACTTTTTTGCAACGGTCTCTCCTCCAATGGTTTCCACAATAATATCTATATCTGAATCATTGATTATCCGGCCAGCATCTGACACCAATTGTGTGCTTCCAAGATCAATACCCCTCTCTGTGGTGGTATCAATATCAGCAATGGTCTTGAGGTTTAAAACAGCACCGATTCGAGATTCAAGCAGTTTCTGTTTTGTTTTTAACAGCTTTGCTGCACCGGCACCGACCACTCCGTAACCTAAAATTCCAACATTGATAGTTTTCATGATGCGTTAGGTTTTCCTCCTGATTTTGTCACTTTAATGTAATTTTTTATTGAAACCTTAGACTCCATACAATATTCAAATCATGATGTCAAAAAACTTTTGACTTCCCAGTGCATTCAGTTTATCATTTCAAGGTTTTTTACTGGCAGAATCTATAAAATTTTTAAAGGTGAATAAAATATGAGCAAGTCATTGACATATGCAGATTCAGGTGTTGATATTGATAAAGCAAACAGGCTGGTTGACCGGATTAAAGAGATTGCAAAATCTACCCCGCAATCCGGAGTAATGGGGGAGATAGGTGGTTTTGGCGGACTTTTTTCCCTGAACCTCTCAAATATTTCCAATCCAGTACTGGTCAGTTCAACCGATGGGGTTGGAACCAAGCTTAAAATTGCTTTCATGATGGACAGACATGATACCATTGGGATTGATCTTGTTGCCATGTGTGTTAACGATATCGTTGTTCAAGGTGCAAAACCTCTCTTTTTTATTGACTATCTTGCCATGGGATCTTTGGATAACCAGGTTGCTGAACAGATTGTGGAAGGTGTTGCCATGGGCTGCAAAAAGTCGGGATGTGCACTGCTTGGTGGAGAAACAGCTGAAATGCCCGGTTTATATAAGGATGGGGAGTATGATATTTCAGGCTTCAGTGTGGGAATAGTGGATAATGATAAAATCATAGACGGTTCCAACATTAGAAATGGCCACAAGCTGATTGGCCTTGCATCCAACGGGATTCACAGCAATGGGTTCTCACTGGTAAGAAAAATCTTTTTTGACCGGTGTCAATATGATGTAAATACCCGACTCGACGATCTTGGAATAACACTTGGAGAAGAACTTTTAAAACCTACAACTATTTATGTTCCGACGATATTAAGTCTTTTAAGAAACCTGCCGGTGCATGGAGTTGTGCATATAACAGGCGGCGGCATTGATGAGAATATCATAAGGGTAATTCCAAAAGCGTGTAAAGCAATTATATACAAAGATTCATGGAAAGTTCCTCCTGTATTCAATATCCTTCAAAAAGAGGGCCTGGTTTCAGATTCTGAAATGCAGAGAACCTTTAACAATGGTATTGGCATGGTGATTGTTGTTCCGGAAGATGCTGCCGATGATGTAATGGACAGGCTGGGTGGCATGAATCAAAAAGCGTATTTTATCGGTGAGATAGAATCAAGAGAGGGTGATGAAAAGCAGACCCAGTGGGTTTAGGCCTCTGACAGCTGTCTGTTAAAATCTGTCATGATTATCCTTGGAATTGAATCATCGTGTGATGAAACTGCAGCTTCAATTGTTCAGGACGGAACTGTAATCCTCTCTTCCACAATTGCTTCCCAGATAGAT
The DNA here is from genome assembly GCA_964476805.1 of uncultured Desulfobacula sp. Lineage (GTDB taxonomy): Bacteria > Desulfobacterota > Desulfobacteria > Desulfobacterales > Desulfobacteraceae > Desulfobacula. The sequence continues at coordinate 2,367 of CAYZCC010000120.1, read as the reverse complement.
GTTCATCATAAATATGGCGGTGTTGTACCGGAACTTGCCTCTCGAATGCATATTGAAGCCATTACAGCCGTGGTGGAAGAAGCCATAAAAGAAGCGGGTATTGATGTGAAAGATATTGAAGGAGTTGCAGCAACAAGGGGGCCGGGTCTTATCGGAGCACTTCTTGTGGGGTTCTCATTTGCAAAAGCCTTTGCTTTTGCAAGACATCTTCCATTTGCAGGAGTGAATCATCTGGAAGCTCATATCTACTCCCTCTTTCTAATGGATGAAAAACCTGATTTTCCTTTTATTGCCCTTGTCGTATCTGGAGGGCACACCAATATCTATTATGTAACTTCATATAATAATTTTGAGTTGATGGGACAGACCCGGGATGATGCCGCAGGAGAAGCTTTTGATAAAGTTGCCAAAATGCTTGGGTTGGGATATCCGGGCGGCCCCATCATTGAGAGCCTTGCAAAAACAAAAAAAGATGACACCATAAAATTTCCCAGAACAATGCTTGAAAAAGAGAGTTTTGACTTTAGTTTCAGTGGTTTGAAATCCTCTGTGGGACGGTACCTGCACAATAATCCAGTAAGCTCCAAAGATGAAAAAGCACAGATTGCAACTTCATTTCAAGCGGCTGTTATTGATGTGTTATCAAAAAAGTTAATTAATGCCGCTTTGTATAAAAAATGTGGCAGCATTGGTGTTTCAGGTGGTGTGTCTGCCAATAAAACATTTGTGGATATATTAATACAAAAAACTAAATCTAAAAATATCCAGCTTTTTTCGCCATCTGCCAATCTTTGTGGAGACAATGCTGCAATGGTAGCAGCAAGGGGTACCACCATGATTCAGCAGAATTCTCTTTGTGATCTTGATCACGATGTATTCTCCAGATCAACTTAACTGATTGAATTCAGACGATATTTTTTTTATATTTTAATATTCTCTGTAAAGATATATTGCAGGCTTGGTAAAGATTTTTATTTTGACTGATCTGTTTTTTAATTTCATTGCAGGCGATATCAATATCAGGCCCTTTGTGGCAGATCAGGGCAATATCAATACCTGATTTCAGAATTTGCTGGATGCAGGTTTTCATGTCATGCCTGATGGCCTTCATGCCTAAATCATCGGTGATGACAAGACCTTCATACCCCATTTGACTGCGAAGCAGATCATTGGCAATAAATGGGGAGAGGCTTGCCTGCCATTTATGGTCAAGCTTTGGATAGGAGATATGGGAGAGCATGATTCCTGAAACATCACTCTCTTTTGCATTTTTAAAAGGGATCATATCGGATTGTTCAAGTGTTTTTAAATCAATATTCAAAACAGGAAGATGAAAATGGGAATCTTGAACGGTTCTGCCAATCCCTGGAAAATGCTTTGCAACAGCCATGATTCCCCTCTTCTGCAGACCGCGGATAACTTCCATACCAAGCTGTGATACTCTCTTTGCATCTCCTTTAAACACTCTTTTTTTCATGATGCTGTCCACGCCTTCAGGCATTGTATCAAGAACCGGCGCCATATTCATATTAATTCCAACCTGCTTTAGCTCTTCTGCTGTAATCCGGGCAAAATTTTTTGCATCTTCAACCGATTCAATATAAGGGTTGCCTCTGAATATTGTAAAAGGTTTCTGCAGCCTTGCAACGGTGCCGCCTTCCTGATCCACTGCAATGAACAGAGGGGGAAGGCCGCATGATTCTGCATACTCCTGGCAGGCTCTGCAGAGTGATATCACCTGTTCCGGGGTTTCAATATTTCTCTTAAAAAGAATTATTCCGCAGGCGCTGATCTCTTTAATAATATGTTTTAAATCACTGTTTAACTCGACACCGTCAAAACCCACCATTAACCGATGGCCTGCCAATATTTTTAAATGGGTTCTCTCTTTGTTCATTTAATCTCTTGACGGCTCCTTTTTTAAATATTAGAAAGTCCTTTTTTAACATAAAAATAATTATTGAACATACCATTTTAGATATCATGAAATCAGGGGTTTTAAAATCAGATTTTATTTTGATCTTTGTTGCAACTATCTGGGGACTGGCCTTTGTTGCCCAGAGAGCCGGAATGGAACATATTGGCCCTTTTACATTTAACGGTCTTCGTTTTATCCTGGGAACCCTTTCACTGCTTCCTGTGATCTATTTTACCAGAAATTCAAAATCCAGGAGAGAAAACAGAGGCCTGCTAAAATCAGGGCTGATATCCGGTGTTATTCTCTTTGGAGGCATCTCATTTCAGCAGGTGGGAATCGTTTATACCACTGCAGGAAAAGCCGGGTTCATAACAGGTCTTTATGTTGTTTTTGTTCCTGTGATCGGTTTTTTAATCAGGCAGGGCCGCACCCATGCTGCCACATGGATT
>CAYZCC010000119.1:0-6950 GCA_964476805.1 uncultured Desulfobacula sp. | reverse complement strand
CAAAAAACATAAAGAGGGATATTAAGATGATGATTGTTCCAGCTATTCTGGCCGGTGGTTCCGGTACAAGGCTGTGGCCGCTTTCAAGAGAGCTTTATCCAAAGCAGCTGATAGACATTTATAATAAAAACACAATGCTGCAAAATACAGTATTGAGGCTGAAAGGCCTTGAAAACGTAGCACCTCCCATTGTGATATGCAATGAAGAACACAGATTTATGACAGCAGAGCAGTTAAGAGAGATCCGTGTCGACTTCCAGGCAATCATTCTTGAACCCGTTGGGAGAAAAACAGCACCTGCCATTGCCATTGCTGCGTTAAAAGCCATGGAAAACAGTGATGATCCAATACTCTTAATTCTACCTGCAGATCATGTTATTGAGAAAACTTCTCAATTCCATGATGCAGTCCTTTCAGGAGTGGCATATGCACAAAAAGGTCATTTAATTACATTCGGGATCGTGCCGGACTCACCTGAAACAGGGTATGGATACATAAAGAAAGGCGATCTGCTCAAAGGCAGTAGCAGGATTTGTAAAATTCAAAGTTTTGTGGAAAAACCTGATTTGGAAACAGCCAAAAAATATCTTGATTCAGGCGCATATACATGGAATTCAGGGATGTTCATGTTTAAGGCATCTTCCATTTTAGAACAACTTGAAATCACTGCCCCTGAAATTTTAAAACAGTGCAGAAAAGCAATATCAACAGGAACCCAGGATTTTGATTTTTTCAGGCTGAATCTCAAAGATTTTCAAAGTATTCCTTCAGATTCAATTGATTATGCAGTGATGGAAAAAACATCAAAAGGCGTTATGATCCCGCTGGATGCAGGCTGGAGTGATATAGGATCATTTGATACTTTGTGGCAGACCGGTGTCAAGGATAAAAATCGGAATGTAATAAAGGGCAATGTTTTAACCCACGATGTTAAAGGGACATATATTCATTCAGAAAAAAGCCTCATAGCCGCAGTTGGCCTTGAAAAATTTATTGTTGTGGAGACAAAGGATGCTGTTTTTATCTCTCCTCGAGACCGGGCTCAGGAAGTAAAAAAGATCGTTAAACAATTAAAGGATCAAAACAGAAGTGAAGCAATAAACCACAGAAAAGTTTACAGGCCCTGGGGCAGTTATGAAACCATAGATATTGAGCCAAGATTCCAGGTAAAGAGAATTACAGTAAAACCGGGCGCCAAGCTCTCTTTGCAAAAGCATTTTCACAGGGCAGAGCACTGGATAGTGGTTTCAGGGTCAGCCATCATCACAAAGGGGGAAGAAGAAATGCTGTTAAAAGAAGACCAGTCCACCTATATTCCCCTTGGAACCATGCACCGCCTTGAAAACCCGGGTAAGATTCCCCTTGAACTCATTGAGGTGCAGTCCGGCTCCTATCTTGGTGAAGATGATATTGTCAGATTTGATGATGTCGAATGATTTTTATGATTTCTGGAGTTGACTGTAGCAGCCTCTTCTTTTAAAAATTTCTTGGATGATACTTTTCATGCATCTTTATTAAATATTCCCTTGAAATATGGGTATAGATCTGGGTCGTTGATATGTCTGAATGCCCAAGCATTGTCTGAACGGATCTTAAATCGGCACCTCCTTCAAGCAGATGTGTAGCAAAGGAGTGGCGCAGGGTATGGGGAGTGATAGTCCTGTCAGGATGGGTAAGATGAGCGTATCTTTTGATGATTTTCCAGAAAGACTGCCTGGTCATGGGGTTTCCTGCCCTTGCAGTAAAAAGATATGGAGATGATATCTTTTTTAACAGTGATGGCCGTCCCTCTTTAATCCATTTTTGATTAATGGATTTTGCTTTTGAACCTATTGGGATGACTCTCTCTTTGTCGCCTTTTCCCTTAACACGTATATAGCCTGCATCAAGATTAATGTCCTGAAGAAGCATTGATATCAGCTCAGAAACTCTTAAACCGGCACCATACATAAGCTCCATCATTGCACAATTCCTTAACTCTCTCGGCTTTGAAACATCTGGCGCATCCAGAAGATTTTCAACGTCTTTAATACTCATAATTTTAGGCAGGGCAAGGCCTGTTTTTGGAATATCCACATTTTTTACAGGGTTGTGTGAGACATCTTTTTCATTAATTAAAAATTTATATAATCCCCTGACAGTAATTAAGTGCCGTGCTCTTGATTTGGCAGAGAGTCCCTTTTGGGTTAAATCAATGAGCCAGGAAAGAATGACAGCGCTGTCAACTTCATCAAGATGATCAATCCTGTTTTTTTCAAGAAAAGTTATGAATTGTACAAGGTCAGTTGAATAGGATTGAACACTGTTGTCAGACAAACCTTTCTCAATAATAATAAAATCAATATATTTCTGGGTCAATTCATCCATCTGTTTTCACATTTTAATTTAAGAGACCCAGCATGACATTGCAGGTTTCAGAGTCATCTCAAGACCACTATTACCCAGTGAGCTTCCTGCAGGGCCATCTCCTGTTTGCCGTTTCATAGGTGTATTGTTTAATATTACCCTTCAGTATGATATATCTTTTAAAATATTTCAACTTGGCATGAATATTTTTTTTTGTTAAAGGTATATAATCATGAGTAAAATAATTACCATAGCAGGTCAGAAAGGCGGTATTGGAAAAAGTGTTACCGCTGTCAATCTTGCGGCCTCATTTGCTTTATCTGAGAAAAAAACACTTTTAGTTGACTGTGATCCCCAGGGAAGCTCTACTCGATGGTGCGGAATAAAAGATGAGGATCACAGCAGTGATATTGCATCGGTTCTATCAGCCAGAGCAACCGTTGCACATGCAATTAATAAAACCCTGTTAAACTATTTGGATATAATTCCTGCAGGATTTACTCTGTTTCAGGCGTCGTTGAAAATTGCAGAAAATCCAGGTAATGAAAAACTTTTACGCCTTTTTCTAAAAGATGTAGATGATAAGTATGAATATATCATTATCGATCCGCCTTCTTCCTATGGTTTTTTAAGCGCAGCTGCCATGACAGCTTCTGATTTTTTGCTTGTCTGCATGTCTGTGAAACAAAACTCTCGTGAAGATTTTCACAACTTATTGAAAATGGTAAAATTTATAAGGTCAAATTACAGTGTCTCTTTAAAAATATCAGGATTTCTTTTTACTCAATGTCAATCTAAAGAGGAGATCATCTCTTTTCTTGATAATCATGATCTATTGAAAATACAGCAGATGGTTTTTACCAGCTTTATTCCTGAAGATATTAAAATTAAAGAATCAAATGATTTAAGAAAACCTCTATTATTGTATGACATTAAGAGTAAAGCTGCGAAAGCCTATCTAAATTTAGCGGGTGAGCTTCACTCTTTTTTAAATTAAAAAGGTGAATGATGAAATTGACAAGCCAGGAAAATATCGCACAGAATGAAAAAAAGTTTATTGATACAATAAATGCTGAATTGGACTGGGAAGCAATAGAAAAAAGGATTTTTGAAAAACATCAATTCGCTTTGCAGGAAGATATTGATTGCAAAAATGGCAATCTGATAGTTCATAAGGAGAGTATTGCCTATAAATTTGATTTTGAAATAAAAATTCCACTCTCTGTCATTTTTAACAGAGAGGGCGACTGCCTGGAGATTTCGACCCAGAGAGATGACTTTGAAAATAATGATGAACATAATTTGATAGCAGAAGATGATAAGATGTCACATGAGAAATATCCTGTCCCTGATAATAAAACAGATCAGATGGCTTCAAGTATTGCAGATATGATTTCACAAATTAATGATGGAGATGAATCTCGAAAAGGATGATATGCTGGGAAAAGCAGTCTATTCGGTTCTAAATAAGGAATATATCTCTACAGATTCCAGGGTGAAATGAAAACAAAAAAACCTATAATTTCTCCAACTATCCTAGCTTATTCAGGGCTGACGCTGGCTATTTTTTTCTGGTCAATAAACACAGTGATTGCAAAAGCTGTTGTGTTGGAAATAAGACCAATGACGCTCTCTTTTTACCGCTGGCTTCTCGCATCTATTTTTATTATGCCTTTTGCGCTACCCCATCTGAAAAAAGATATTAACTTGATCAGGCAGAACCTCGGGTTTCTTTTTTTTCTATCCATTCCAAGTGTTGCTGCTTATAATTCATTTTTGTATCTTGGCGCCCAATATACAACGGCCACAAATATTTCCCTTGTGGTTGCCACAATGCCTGTTATGGCTATTTTTTTATCCTGGGTCATGAACAGGGAAAAGCCGTTTGTTTTAGAGTTGTTTGGCATCATGATTTCTATGATCGGTGTACTGATCATCATCAGCCAGGGTTCATGGCAGATTTTCTCCACCCTGGTGTTTAATTCCGGGGATCTGCTCATTGTTCTCTCCATTGCATCATGGTCATTTTATTCTGTACTGCTGAAAAAAAAACAGATTAATATTTCGTCCATATCTTTACTGGCGGTCTTATTTTTTTGGGGTACGCTTTGTATCCTGCCTTTTTATGTGTGGGAATTTATAGTTTTTCAAGGGTTTGAACTTAAATCAACCACTGTTATAATTTTCCTGTACTTAGGCATATTCCCTTCAATCTTAGCGTATCTATTCTGGAATTTTGGTGTTAAAACAGCCGGTGCTTCCATTGCATCAGTGTTCATGTATCTGCTTCCTGTATTTACTTCAATTATTGCTTATCTTTTTCTCAATGAGAATCTTTTTTTGTATCACTTTGCAGGAGGCCTGTTTATACTATCAGGATTGATCCTGTCCTCTTTTAAACAAAGCAGTATTAGGGCCGGGTAAGTCACCCCATATTCAAAGATATATTATCCCTTGACTTGACTGGTCATTTGATCATATATTTAACAAATGAACAGTGTTTAGATTTTTGTTTACCAGAACTTATCTTTTCAACCTAAAAGAGAATTAGAACTAAAACTTTATTTTAAAGCAAAACATTGAAAAGGAGATTTACATGGAAAAAGACAATTTGAAACCCGATGAAACCAACAGACGTAAATTTATAAAAAATGTGAGTATAGGAGCTGCCGCTATTGGTACAGCCGGACTTGCTGGTGCACTGAGTTCATGCAAAGGTCAAAAACAAGAAGAAGTTGTCGTAAAAAAAGAACCCAAAGCTAAAACAATTGAATGGAAAATGGCTACAACCTGGCCCCCTCACTTTCCAGTTCTTGGTGAAGGTGCAGACATGCTTGCCAAATGGATAGAAGAGATGAGCGCTGGAAGATTAAAAATCTCTGTCTATGGCGGCGGAGAGCTTGTTCCTGCCCTTGGTGTTTTTGATGCAGTCAGCCAGGGAACAGTTGAAATGGGACATGCAGCTGCCTACTACTGGGCAGGCAAATGCCCTTCAGCACAGTTTTTTGCTGCAATCCCCTTTGGCTTTAATGCACAGTCCATGAATGCATGGATTGGTAACGGCGGGGGTCTTGAACTCTGGGAAGAAGCATATAAGCCATTTAATGTTAAACCGTTTGTGGCTGGAAATACCGGTGTTCAGATGGGTGGCTGGTTTAATAAAGAGATCAATTCCATGGAGGATCTGAAAGGCCTTAAAATGAGAATGCCAGGTCTTGGAGGAAAAATTATTGCCAAGGCAGGTGCCAATGCAGTTCTTGTTTCAGGTGGTGAAATCTACACCAACCTGGAAAGAGGTGTTATTGATGCCACTGAATGGATAGGCCCATACCATGATTATTTGATGGGATTTTATAAAGCGGCTGAATATTACTACTATCCAGGATGGCACGAAACAGGGACCCCTCTTGAGGCCATAGTAAATCTGGACGCTTTTAATTCATTGTCTAAAGATCTTCAAGTAATTGTAGAAACTGCTTGTGCCAGGGCAAATGTGTGGATGTTGTCAGAATTTGAAGCAAAAAATAATCAATACTTAAGAAAACTGATTGATGAAGAGGGTGTTAAGTTAAGAGAGTATCCGGAAGCAGTACTTAAGCAGCTTAAAAAATACTCTTTTGAGGTATTGAATGAAGTCGCAGACAAGGACCCCATGAGCCGCAAAGCGTATGATGCCTACCAGAAATTTCAGAAAAATATTTTTGCATGGAATAAACTGACTGAAGAGCCATATCAAAAATTGAAATATCTCTAAAATATAAAGACAGATATTGAAAACAAAAACCGGGCAGAGAAACTATCTTCTCTACCCGGTTTTACCTTCTGCGATTTTTTTTTTAATCTTATTCTAATTTTTTATTCGAGTTTATCAAGATCTTTTGAATCAATAATCACTGCAAAGCGGATGTGGCAGTTACTCATAAATTGTATGAAGCTTTGGATCAAATGCCTCTCTTATCCCCTCACCGATAAAAGTCACTGTCATAAGCGTAACGACAAGGGTCGCCACAACAGAAGATACAATCCACCAGGCGCCCATGTTCTGCCAGCCCTGGGATAAAAGTTCTCCCCAGGAGGGTGTGGGGGCAGGCAGTCCAAACCCGAGGTAATCAAGTGAAGTTAATGCGACGATCCCGCCTGAAATGGCAAAAGGTGCATAGGTTACAATCACTGAGATTGTATTTGGGATAATATGGGTGAAGATTATTCTTGCATGGGATGCACCCAGTGAGCGGACTGCAAGAATATATTCTCTCTCTTTTTCTTTAAATGTCATTGTTCTCATGACCCAGGTGATACCAATCCATCCAAAAAATGCCATGATCAACAGCAGAATCATAAAGTTTGGAACCACAATGGATGCAATTATAATGATGACATATAAAAATGGAACATTATTCCATATTTCAATAATTCTCTGGAAAAACAGGTCAAATTTACCACCAAAATACCCCATTGAACATCCAATGGTTATACCGACAGTGTAGTTTGCAATTAAGAGCACAAACGAAAAAATAATTGCCGTACGAAATCCATATACAAGCCGCGCTAAAATGTCTCTGCCCACATTGTCAGTACCCAGAAAATGCTTCTCTTGAAATGAG
>CAYZCC010000118.1:1629-7118 GCA_964476805.1 uncultured Desulfobacula sp. | reverse complement strand
ATACGTTTTCCTCTTTTTTTTCAAGGATCCAATACGCCACTTCAATATCAGGTATAATCCCCTTGGCCTGTATGGATCTTCCATTTGGCAAATAATATCGTGCAATGGTATATTTAATACCAAATCCTTCTTTTAAAGGGTGAACCGTCTGCACCGATCCCTTTCCAAATGAAGCTGTTCCGAGAATCAATGCTCTGGAGTTGTCCTGCAAAGCACCTGCCACAATCTCTGAAGCTGAGGCAGATCCACCGTTGATCAATACAACCATTGGATATTTACGATCTTCATCTTCCGGGTATGCTTTAAAAGTCTTTGTGTTTATCCCCTGCCTCCCTTTTATTGAAACAATATGACCCTGATCAAGAAAAAGATCAGATATTTTGACCGCCTGATCCAGAAGGCCGCCTGGATTATCTCTTAAATCCATCACAAGACCTTTTAGAGTGTTACTGTCTGACTCAAGTTTTTTAAGATGCTTTTTTATATCATCAAGCGTACTGATTCTAAAATTGGTGATACGAAGATAGCCATATCCAGGCTCCAGAATTACACTTCGAACGCTTTCCATGGGAATCAGATCACGCTTAAGGGGGACTTCTATGGGTTTGGGTTCTCCCTGTCTGACAATCGTTATCACAACCATTTTATATCTGGCACCCCGCATCATGTTGACCGCTTCCCAGAGTGCCATGTCTCTTGTGGATCTGTCATCAATCTTGATGATAATATCACCGGCTTGAATACCTGCTTTATAGGCAGGAGTTCCCTCAATGGGTGATACCACCGTCAGGATTTTGTTTTTCATTGTAATCACAATACCAATACCGGAAAACTCTCCCTTTGTATCATCCTGGAGTTCATCAAAAGCTTCAGGGGGCATAAAACTTGAGTGGGGATCCAGATTCCCAACCATACCCTTAATGGCATTGTGAATCAGCTCTTCACTATCTACATCATCCACATAATTTTTTTCCAGCTCTTCCAGGATATCGACAAAAAGCTTTAATGATTTATATATATCTTCCTTATTATCATCTGCATGTGCCAGAGTTGCTACTGCACTGCCAGATACTGCAGCAAATAGAAACATACAAATGATGATTATCATGGACAACCTGAATGGGAATATACTGCAACACCCCTTTTTCATTTTCTCATGCTCCTTTTTTTAACCACTTCATGGGATTTACAGGCTTGCCATGATGTCTGACTTCAAAGTGAAGGCACAACCCTTTTATTGACCCGGTGTCACCTGCAGTTGCAATGACCTCACCGGTTTCAACACGCTCTCCCTTTTGTTTAAAAATCTCTTCAACATGGGCATACAGGGTATAATAATTGTCTCCGTGATTGATAATCAATAAATTCCCATAACCCTTAAGCCACTGGGCAAACATGATATTCCCCTTGAACACGGATTTAACAGGTTCGCCTCTTTCCACTCTTATATCAATTCCTTTCTGAAAAGTGAAGGATTTGTAATCTTTGCTCCTTGAAGGCCCGTATTTTGAAATAATTTTTCCTTTAACCGGAAGATGCAGCTGCCCCTTATAGTTTAAAAAAGAGAGTTCATTTAACAAAGGGTTTCCACCCTTCTCCTGCATCTGCATAACTTTGGTATCTAATTTGCGTGCGGCATCTTTTAAAGAGACCACTGCCGCAAGGGATAGTTTTTTCTTTTGGCGGATCTCTTTTAAAAGAAGTTGTCTTTTTACCGTCTCTTTTTTATTAATTCTTATCTGATCATTCAACTGTGTTTCAAGAGCTGTTTTTGCATGGATTTGATTTTTCAGCTGCTGTTCCACCCTTTCAATTTTTTTTAGATCCAGATTTTGTTTATCAAGAAAATTGAAATCGGCCTGAATGATCTGTTTCATCGAATGCTGCCTTAAAAAGAAATCAAATACAGAACCTGGCTGACCAACCGCATCTAATCTTCCCATCATATTCATTTTATAGAGAGCCGTGAGTCTCTGACCGGCATAATCGAGATTTACAGCCATCTCTTTAACCCGCTGCTCCCTGTCCAGGTTGAGTGTTTCAATTTTCTGTTCCAGAGACACCATTTCGTTAGATAAAGCGGCAACTTTGAGACGTGCCTGATTCAATGCATAATCGATTACATTTAAGCCTTCTATGATTTCAACCTCCTTTTGGGAAAAAGTTCCCACCATTTTAGTCTGATCTCTAATTTTTTTCTTGATCTTTCGCTGTTCCTTTTCTTTTATCTCAGCATTGATAAGTTTGATATACCGGGGACGATTTCTGATATAGCCTTCATGTTCTTTGTACTGTACAGTGAGCCAGCTGCCGATGCCTCCATGCTTCTCAAGTATATCAATTAACGACCCTTCCTTTACAATAACGGCAACAGGAGAGTTCACAGAAGGCCCGGAGCGTATATTTAATCTGAATGCAGTCACAATCCCTTTGCTTACTTTCAGATCCTGTGCAGAAACCAGAGGTATGGACAATAAGAAAACCACCAGAACCAAAAGAGAGACTATTTTAATATCTGTTTTAAGGAGAGATAACATCCAAGCCACCCTAAAAATGTAGAACCAAAAATAATTAATACCACCATTGGGAGCGAAAGAAATCTTATGTCAAAATATATATAGGAGGCAAGGTTTTGTGCTATTCCAGGTGAGACAGCCAGATATGCAATTAAAAGGGCTGAAAGACCGATGACCCCTCCGAAAAAACCTTGTAAAATCCCTTCCACATAAAACGGTGCTTTGATAAAGGTCTCTGTTGCCCCCACAAGACGTATAATTTCAACTTCAAGCTGGCGGGAATAAAATGCCAGACGTACCGTATTGGATGTGATGAACAAGGCGATTAAAAAGAAGAGACTGCACATGGCATACCCTGTGATTTTAAACAGGTTAAAAACTTTTAAAAATCTGCCAAGCCATCTCTGTCCATACTCTACACTTTCCACCATCTCAATGGCTTTTATACTTTGAGCAAACTGCTGAATTTTTTCAAAACTATTACTGGATTTAATCCTTATTTCCAGTGCATCCGGCAAAGGATTGTTTTTCAGTGTTTTTAAAAAAGCACTCTGGGACAACATCTCTCTCTTTAGTTTATCAAGGGCCTGGGATTTTGAGATATAGATAATGGAATCCGTCTCGCCAATTGTATTGATCTTTGCTTTAAGTTCCGGCAGCATTGTTACGGTAAACTCTTTTTTAAGATAAATCATCACCCGGCCGCCCTGGTTCCATGCTTCAATCATCCGGCTGGTGTTCTCAAAAAAAAGCAGAAACACACTGACAATCAGTATTGACAGTGAAATAGTGATAATGGTGATAAAATTCAAAAACCGGTTGGAACGGATGTCAACCAGCGCTTTTTTTACAAAATGGGTCATAATCATCTCTCTTCTATCTCTAAGGCATGTTTGCAGTGAGCTGTATCACACCCTCATTGATCTTAATATTCCTTCCTTGTCCACGGCTCTTTATAAGGTGCAGATTATGGCTGGCAATCAATATAGTCGCCCCTTTTTTATGATATTCCATTAAAAGATCAAGAGTGGCTTGTGCGGATGATGAATCCAGGCTGCCAGTGGGCTCATCTGCAAGAATAATGGAGGGTCCGCCGACCAGAGCTCTTGCCACAGCAACTCTTCGCTGCTCACCACCGGAAAGTGTGGGGGGTAACGCTTTGAGTTTTTTCTCCATGCCTGTGGTTCTCAATACCTGCACCACTTTTTTTCTTATATATGAAGATTTTTCTCCGGCTACTTCAAGAACAAGGGCAACATTTTCATATACACTTCTTGTGGGGATCAGTTTAAAATCCTGGAAAATCATACCAAATCTGCGCCGCAACAGAGGCAGTTTAGAAGAGGATATTCTGGCAAGGTTCATACCGTCAATGAGAATCTGACCCTCTGAGGCTTTTTCAGCAAGGTATAATGTTTTCAGCAGGGTTGATTTTCCTGCTCCTGAAGGCCCTGAAATTAAAACAAATTCACCCTGATCAATATCAAGGGAAATATTTTTTAAGGCAAATTTGCTGCCAAATTTTTTGCTGACATTAAACAGTCGAATAATTGAATTATTACTGTTTTTAGCACTCATATTATCTCATTCCAATCTGTCTGAATATACCATTTGAAGGATGTTTTTCCTCCTTGCAACGCCATGGTTATGTCCCCCCCCCAACAATTGACTGAAATCAAATTTAGTGATATATCCTGTCTGTGTCAAGGAGTGCTGTAAATCAGTTTTCCTTACATTAAGCCTTCACTGTTACCGTAAAACGGCTTCTTCCACTCAGTGGGGGCTTAAGTTTTTGTATGGCTGTGATTGTAACCAATTGAAATTAGGTAAAAATAAAATGAAACTGTTTGATTCCCACTGTCACCTTGATGACAAATGCTACGATAATGATTTGAAAAATGTTATTGAAAGAGCCGCGGATGAAAATGTAAAAGCCATGATGCTGGTCAGCATTGATATCAAAACCTTGTCAAAAACCATTAAAATAGCGAAGGCATATAAAAACATTATAACATCCGTTGGCATACATCCTCATGATGCAAAGAGATGGTCTACAGATGATTTAAACACCCTGACGGATATGGCAAAAAAAAATTCCTGCGTTAAAGCCTGGGGTGAGACCGGTCTTGATTATAACAGAATGTTTTCTCCTGAAAAAGATCAGGAGTCCTGCTTTGTGGCCCAGATGGAGATTGCAGAGACCCTCGATCTGCCGCTTATTTTCCATGAACGAGATTCAAATGGAAGATTTTTCGACATTTTAAAATCTGAAGGCCCGCAAAACCGCAGAGGCGTCGTCCACTGTTTTTCAGGGACTAAAAGAGAGCTGTTTAAATATCTTGACCTTAATTACTATATTGGGATTACCGGTATTGTAACCATAAAGAAACGAGGAGAATATTTAAGGAGTCTTGTCCCCCATATTCCAGAAGATAGACTCCTGATCGAAACGGATGCGCCCTATCTTGTACCGGCCCCTCAAAAAAATAAAACCCGGCGCAATGAACCCGCTTTTGTAAAATCAGTTCTGCTGAAACTGGCTGAAATAAGAAAGATCGAACCAGAAAAGCTTGCAGAAAAAATATTTGATAATACCAATCGGTTTTATGATGTCAATTTTTGAATTTAAAATTTTTCAAAAATGTCCCAGAATGATGGAAACGATTTGGCCACACACCCCGGGTTTTCAATTTCCATGCCCAGAACCCTGAGACCTGCAACGCTGAATGCCATAGCGATCCTGTGATCATTAAAAGTTTCAATCAAAGCACCTGCAGGAGTGCCGCCATCTACTGAAATCCATGTTTCGCCCTGGTCTGCATTTATACCCATTTTATTGAGCTGGGAAACGACCGCATCCATACGATCACACTCTTTCTCCCGGAGATGCCCGATATTTCTGATCACACTTCTGCCCGTTGCAAATGCCGCAATAACACAAAGGGTTGGAACAACATCAGGAATATCTGACAT
>CAYZCC010000118.1:0-1619 GCA_964476805.1 uncultured Desulfobacula sp. | reverse complement strand
AACTTCAACCGCTTTTAATGAATTCCCTTTGACCCCGGCACCCTCTGCATCAAACTCGATTTTACACCCCATCTGTTCCAGAATATTTAAGAATCTCAAATCACCCTGCAAAGAAGCCTGTGTTATGTTGGCAACTTTGACCATTTTCCCTGTAATGGCGCCGGCTGCCCAGAAATAGCTCGCATTGGAGATATCCGGTTCAATTGTAAATTCTCCAGCAGAGTATCTCTGGCTGCCTGGAACATGATACTCGAGATCATTTTTTCTTTCAGCATATACGTTGAACTTCTCCATGATATCCATTGTAAGATCAATATAAGGGGCGGATACAGCCGGTGAGGGCAGTGTGATATCAAGCCCGTTTTCAAGTACTGCTCCCATCATGAGAAGTGATGATAAATACTGGCTGCTTTTGGAGCAGTCCAGGGAGAGCTTTCCTCCTTTTGTCCTGTTTCCTTTTATTTTAACGGGGGGTGCATTGTTGCCATATTCAGATTCAGCAGATACATCAATCATTTTCAGGGCATTTAAAAGGTTGCCCATTGGCCGCTGCTGCATTCTCTTATCACCGGTAAAAATATATCTTGAATCACCAAGAGCGGCAATGCCGGCAAGAAGCCTCATGGAAGTACCCGAATTACCAAGATAGATGGGATCTAAAAAAGGGTGCGGTCTGCCATGAAACCCTTTAACTGCAAAAGAACCTTTCTGCTTCTCTTCTATTCTGGCTCCCATTCTGCTGAGTGCCAGAACAGTATAATGGATATCTTCACTTTTGAGCAGATTATTTATGTGAGATTCGCCATCTGCAATGGATGCACATATCACAACCCTGTGTGAAATACTTTTTGAGCCAGGAACAGCAACTAAACTCTCCTGGTGTTCAATTTTTTTCAGAATTTTCCTGGTATTTTTAGAATCATATTCAAAACTTTCCAAATTTTCCAACCTCTTTTACCCTTTTATTATTTTAAACTAATTGCAGTGATTCCAGGTCTGCCAGAGTTTTATAATCAGTCATATCACATTGAACAGGAGTGATGGATATATAGTTTTTCAATAATGCATTGACATCTGTATTGCCGTGACCTTTTATTTTCCCAATACGTCCATACCAGTAGTAAGTCTGACCTCTTGGATCAATCCGTTTTTCAAATTTTTTGGAAAGATTGTCCATGGCCTGTCTGGTAATTTTAACTCCCCTGGCTTCATTCACAGGAATATCAGGGGCATTCATATTTAAAAACACCCCTTGCGGCAGGTTAAAGTCAGTTATCCGGTCCACTATTTGAGCTGTAAATTCAGCCATATCGTTAAAATCTGAAACACTTCCTTTTTTAAATATGGAGACCGCAATGGCTGGAATGCCATTCAGTGCGGCTTCTCTGGCAGCACCTACTGTTCCGGAATAGTTGATATTCACACCGGTATTGCTTCCTGGATTAATTCCTGAAATAACAAGATCCGGCACAGAAGTATAAAATTTAAACAATCCAAGTTTGACACAATCTGCTGGCGTCCCGTTCAGTGCGTATCCTTTACCCCCATTACTTAGATTGACTCTATTGATCTTCATGGGTTTATTCAGTGTAATTCCGTGGCCGATGGCACTCTTTTCT
>CAYZCC010000117.1:0-7313 GCA_964476805.1 uncultured Desulfobacula sp. | reverse complement strand
AGTATGTTACGACCAAAAAATTGCCAAAATCGGACTTTTTACAGGTTCATCAAATTTGGGAATGGGAATTTTAAAATGATGCCTTCCAGTATAAGTATAAAAACCGTCAGCAGTGAAATTTTTAAAGCAATGGCTGAAAACTTTCCTGTTGTATCTGCCAGTGATGAGTTTTACTATTTTCCCCAGGTACGACTTGAGACACCGGAATGGGAGAGATGGGACCGGTTTTCTCCGGGTTTTATCTCCCATTTTGTAAGCAGACTCTACTCCTGGGAAAATCAGCTGGATAAGCTGTTTTCACATAGATCTGAATCCAGTAGTGCTGAACATACACAGCTGTTGTTATTGAAAAAACGGATCCATACCCTTCGAGAACATCTGGAGGAGACCAGAACATGGGAAACACAACCCACTTTTTATCTGATGATTGCTTCTCTTGGAGTGGCCGAGGCTTTGAATTCAAACAATCCTGAGGCTGCCCATCTCAGGGCTTTAACTCTCCCTGATTTTTTAGATCAGGCCGGCAGGAATTTAAAGCGTGTACCAGCGCTTTTTTGTGATCTGGGTCTGGAGATGATTCAGGATACACAAGACTATTTCATGTCGCTGCTGCCCCGTCTGCCAGGGCTTTCATCTGCCCTTGATGCCCTGGCCCGGTTTCGGCAGACCCTTGAATCCTTCAAGACATGTTCAACATTTCTTCTACCGGAAGAGCTGCTGGATCGTGTTGTTCAAACCCACATAAACTGCGATATGGAGATCCCAGCAGCAGATGAAATTCTGGATCTTGAAATTGAGGAGATGACCGCCAAACTGAACCAGGAGGCGAAAAACCTTAAATGTAACAACTGGCAGGATGCTTATGAATCCATTCCACTTCCAGGTCGTGGAGAGGATGATGTCGTGAAAATTTACAGTGATGAAGTACAGCGGCTGGGCCGCCACTGCAGGGACAAAGGGCTGGTGCAGGATAAACTCTACACGGATAATCCTGTCAAGGTAATGCCGGTACCAAAGTTCCTGGCAGCCATCCGGTCAGCATCAAGTTACAGTATTTCACCCCGGCATCCCCCTTCAGGTGGGATCTTCCATATCATCAATGCCCATAACCCGGCGGAGATACACAAAGATTACCACAGAGAATACAGGATTTTATCAGCCCATGAGACATGGCCGGGACACCATCTGCTGGATATCTCCCGCTGGAGTCTTGAATCAACCGTGCTTCGGGCAGTGGAACAGCCCATTTTTTATGAAGGGTGGGCCTGTTTTGCCGAGGTTATGCTGTTTCACAGCGGCTATTTATCCGGCAGCCGGGACAGACTTCTGCTGGCCAAACGACGGCTCTGGAGAGCCATTAGAGGAAAGGTGGATTTAGGAATTCAAACCGGCAGCATGAATTTATCAAAGGCCGCTGCATGTTTGTCTCAAACCGGCATGACAAGGGAACAGGCCAGCGCATCCGCCCGGAAATATTCATTGAATCCTGGATATCAATTGTGCTATACTATGGGATTACGAAAATTTCTGCAGCTGTTCCAGCGATACGGTAAAAACAGTTTGAAGAAATTTTCAAGAGAGGTGTTGAATCAGGGTGAGCTTGGATTCAATGATATGGAGCAGATACTAAAACACTCTGTTATATCCTGACCATAGATTACAGTATCTGCCATGACAAAAGGGATGAACAGATAAAAAGGAGATGTTTTTGAACCCGTCCGAACAATTCTGGGGGTTTCATTCAGAGTGGAATCTTGGCAGCCCCGGCGGATGGGATTATCAACGAATTACCCAGGAAATCGGTAAAGCCGTGTGGGAAAAACTTTTAACTTACAAAAATCCTGAAATCAAGCTGGATTTTACCTCCCCTCTTTTGTCGCCTGTAAACGGTCTGGTGGATTTGCTGGTACAAACCCATCGAGACAGAGAAGGAGATAATCATGGACTGGTTGCAGTAGTTGCTGAAGAGGAAACCCTTGAAGATGTTGTGGAGAATCAGAACCTGGCTGAACAGTTGAACAGGGTTGACAATATTTCCGGTGCCCTCATGGCACCCCACTCTCTGGAAATAAAAAACAGCCGTGTCTGTTTTCAGGGTTGTCCTGTATCTGTCATCTTTATGGATTTTAATACCGATGTACTGCTGTCACTGCACAGAAAACATAATCTCACGGCTGTACTCCAGGCGGTTGAAGAAGGACGTGTCATCAATCCCAGAGGGACAGAACCCATTAATGTTAAAAGTCTGTTTGAAGTAATAACAGACCCTGCGATCAATTCTTGCTTCCACAAAGCGACCATTGCGCGCACCCCCTGGACCAGACGTTTTTTCCAGCGGCAGACCACAGGCCCTGATGGAGAAAGCATATCAGATCTTGTGGAGTGGACCCGACAGAACTGGGAATATCTTGTACTCAAACCGGAACGGGGATATTCAGGTATAGGGGTTCGGGTTGGCGGCGTACATGACAGTATCGATGATGATATTGAGCTTGCATTGACAAAGGGCTCTTATATTGTTCAGAAAAAAGTACCGCTTTCTTTATGGGCAGAGGATATCCCAGAGCTGGACAGGGTAAATAAACGTGTTGTTCTGAACACCTTTCAAACCGATTTCAGATGTCTTTTTGGATCCGGTGATATGTTCGGATTTGTGGGCCGCTACGGTCAGGTCCCAACCAATGTGGGCAGCGGTGGCGGATTCCAGCCCATAGCAATACTCCAATCGGATATAAGTGTTGCAGCGGCCACTCAGAGAATTAACCAGATGATTTTGAATATGGATTACAGCCATGCAGCCAGGGCGGTTGAACTACAGGAGCGGCTTGCCATGGAAAACCATTTCACCTATCTTTTAGGGCCTGTTAAAACGGCCCTGCGCCCGCGGCTGATCACCCGCGGCCAGATAGACGCCCTTAAAAAATATTGCAAGGGGATCTGGGATGATTGTCTTACTTTGGAGAATATGTGGAAAAAAGGTGAACTGGACCATATGATCGAAATAGAACCAGATGAACTTGAGATTGCAGGGTCACAACCCTGGAGCGGTTCGCCTGCTATCTTTGCATCTGACGGTATCTTCAGCTTTGGTGCACATGAAACAGAATGATGCTTTTTGATGAAAAAATGGAAAATATAATCCGATGACAATGCAGATAGAGAGCGACTGGTGGAAACACATTTTTGATGACATCTATCTTCTGACAGACAGCAGATCCATATGTGATGATTCCCTGACCCGTCAAGAGGTTGATTTTATTGAAACAGCCATGAACCTGAATAAATCCACTCCTGTTCTCGATTTATGCGGCGGTCAGGGGCGGCACGCCATGGAACTCAGCCGGCGTGGATTTTCAAATATAACCGTTCTGGATTATTCAGACTACCTGATACAGCTTGGGAAAAAACAGGCCATGCAGCAGAACCTGGATACCTCTTTTTTCCAGGGGGATGCAAGGGATACAAACTTTACTGAAAAGAGTTTTGGAGCTGTTATTATAATGGGGGGTTCTTTTGGATATTTTATACAGGACAAAGAAAATGCAAAAATCCTTAAAGAGAGCTTCCGCCTGCTGATGCCAAAAGGCATACTGCTTCTGGATCTTCCAGATAAAACATATGTACTGGATAATTTCAGACAGGTCACCTCCCATCAATCAGGGGATACCGTTGTCGTAAAGCGTACCCGTGAACTCAATGATGATGTCATCTACTGCAGGGAGCGTGTCACCTGTACAAAAAAAGGCTGCCTTCGTGAAAACAACTATTGTGTAAAGCTTTACACACCAGAACAGATATCTGATTTACTCAGATTAATCGGGTTTTCAGACATCTCTTTTCAGGAAGATTTCATGGATCGCCAAAAGCAGGGGGATTACGGCACAATGACCCGCAGGATGGTGGTGAAGGCTTATAAAAGGGAACCCGGCCTGTTCCAGTCTCTTTACAGCTAAAACAGGCTGGGAAATAAATCATACCTGGCCTTTATTTAAAAAGACGTTTCAAATAGGTGACCCAGATACCGCTGAGGAACCATGAATAGGCCCAGGTACCAAATATTATGAGAACAAAGGCTTTTATTATATCGGTCGGGCTTCCGTTAAGGGAGAATCCAGGCACATATCCAAAAAGAATAGGCCCGAGATATAAAAATTTTGCAAACTTAAATGATGTAAAGGCTGTTTTCCACATGTTTGCTTTTGCTATGGTCGCCCCTGCAAATGCCGCAATACAAACGGGTGGTGTTATATTGGAATCCTGGGAGAGCCAGTACACAATCATGTGGGCTGCAATTGCATTGACCCCCAGATGTGTCAGGGCCGGGACCGCAACCACGGCTGTAATCAGATAGGCTGCTGTTACCGGCACCCCCATTCCCAGCACCAGCGATGCCAGGGCAATCAGCAGGATAGTCAGCAATAAAGATCCACCGGCAAGCTCTATCATAATATCGGCAAAAGTAAGGACCAGTCCGGAAAATGTCAGCACACCTATGATAATACCGATAACACCCACAGTTGCACCAATTTTAAGACTGTTCTCCGTCCCAGAGCGGGCAGCCCCTAAAAAACTGGACAGGCCGGGTTTTATCTGTTTTGGAAATTTAACATAGATAAAAACGGCAACTGCAAGACCAAAGATCAATCCGACCCATTGCGGAACTACTTCACCCGTGCCTCCTGCAAAAAGGTTAATCATTGACACCAGAAATACGCCGGTCACAATCATGACCATGGATAGATCCATACGTCTTTCCTTATCAATCCAACTGATAAAGACACAGGAAGCAAGTCCCAGTATGGCTGAGTATCCCGGTGAATACGCTGCAAGCATAAAAATGGTAATCACGATCAATGGGATGGCATAAAACCACTGTTTTTTGAATATCTCCATGGCTGAAAATTCTGTTTTTTCACCCACGATATCAAATTTTTTTGCCTCATAATGTACCATGCAGAATACACTGAAAAAATACATAATCGCTGGGAATATTGCCACAAGCATGATTTGGGAATACGGCATGCCTGTCAACTCCGCCATGATGAATCCGCCGGCTCCCATAATCGGGGGCATGAACATTCCACCAATGGATGAAGCCGGCTCAATCCCGCCGGCGACATGGGGCTTGAATCCAGCTTTTTTCATCATTGGAATGGTAAACATCCCTGTGGAAACCGTGTTTGCAATAGCTGATCCGGAAATCGAACCAAACAGCCCTGATGCAATTACTGATACCTTGCCGGGCCCGCCGATTTTATGACCCACCGCAGCAAGCGGCCAGTCAATAAAAAACTTCTGTGCACCGCATTTTTCCAGAAACGCTCCAAAAAGTACAAACAGGATGACATAGGTTGCCAGAACATTGGCCATAATTCCGAACACACCGTCACTTTTATAAAAAATACTGACACACAGTTCGGTGAACGGAGCGCCTGCATGGGAGACAAGATCCGGTGCCAAGTAGCCGTAAACGCCGTAGAGCAGCATAATCATGCCTAAGATGACAAACACATTACCCACCACCCGCCTGGCAAGCTCAATACCAATTAATACACCGATAATGGCAAATACCATATCAACCTGTGTTTCAGCGCCCGTCCGGTAGTTGATGACCTCGAACATTACAATCCAGTATCCGACAGAGGCGATGGAAAGAAAAATAAGAATATAATCCACCACCCGCATCATTGTGGATTTGGATTTGTATAAAAGGAAGACAAGGATATAGGTAATGATGACATAAATCCCCCTGTGATACTGGGTTGCCATTGGCTGGATCACTGCGGCATAGGAGTAAAAAACGACCAGAATCACTGAACACACATCAAACACGATCTGCTCAAATCTATTTAGCTTTTCGTACACGGCTACCTTCCTATCATTTTAAATTAAATAATGATTTTGTTTTTAAATTAAATAATGATTTTGTTTGCGGGTTTGGATACGGATCTTTACTATTAAAATAAAGACCCGTACCCTCAATATTACCAGCTTATCAATTTAGTGTCTATATTTAATTTGGTGTCTATTTTAAAACACCTTTTTCTTTCCAGAATTTTTCAGCACCTGGATGGAACGGGGTGACAATACCGTCAGCACCTGTTTCAATAGCCATGTTTTTAAAGGTCTTTTTCTGTTCTCTCATATGCGCCAGACCTTCATCTGTATAAATAGTGGCCAGCATTTTGTAGACAACATCAGCAGAGACTTTTGAATTGGCTACCCAGAGTGATGAATCCTGAAAAGAGGGTGATTCATAATCTACGCCTTTATATGTGTTTGCAGGTACGGAAAGTTTTGAAAAATACGGATATTTGTCATAGAATCCACTTGCTTTTGCATCTGCATCCAGATTTACAAGGGCAATGTCATTGGTCTGGGCTGCCATGATAACAGCACCGCTCGGAAAAGCAGTAAACAACCAGAATGCATCCAGTTGTTTGTTTCCAAATGCCTGTGCGGCATCATTGTATCCCATTGCATTTCTTTCAACTTTGTCCCATACACCCATGTGGCCGAAAAAGAGTTCACAGTTTGCAAAAGCACCGGAACCGGCATTCCCCACGCCCACTTTTTTACCCACAAGATCTTTTACGCTTTTTATCCCGGAACCGGCACGGGTAACAAGCTGAGCAGGTGCACCGTACAGCCATGCAACCGCAAGAACGTCTTCATATTTTTTGGTATCACTTTTCATCATACCGTTCCGTCCCAGATAAACATGACCGGAATAAACAACGCTCATCTGCTGTTTGCCGGAATTTGTTTTTCTCAGGTTTTCAACAGATCCTGCTGAAGACTGGGCCTGCACTTTAAAATCTGCAGCCGCTTTAATGGGTTTGTACACCTGAATAGCATTTGCTACCACCTGGAATGTACCACCGGCAGGGCCACCGCCAAAAACCACTCTATCTTTGGCAAAGGCTGTCTGGCAAAAGGCCATGGTGAGTACGGCAATAAAACCCAAGATTAATAATTGTTTGCTTTTCATACGATCCTCCTGTTTGTTTGGTTAAAATAAAATTTATTTGGCTCAAAAAGAAACACTCCTTTTTTTACCGTGTAACAGCCTACCAGATATCCAGTCAAGAAAACAATTGGAGAATTTCTGATTCTTGTGTAGGTAAATTTCTTACAATATTCATCTGAAAAAGATATCCCCCTTACCATTTAAAAATTGCTTATTTAAACTCTCTATTAACTGCGGCAAAATTTACCCTAAAACAAAAAAATAAAGAGACCGTCTGTCATAAGATTTTTAAAAAATGTTTCCTGGGGCTTGATATCCATACGTGCTTCATGTAGTTGTTTCT
>CAYZCC010000116.1:5999-7397 GCA_964476805.1 uncultured Desulfobacula sp. | reverse complement strand
GTCTTCTGAACCATACCAGAGCAGTGCCCGCAACTCATTCCTTATGGCGAATCATCAAGAACAGCGCATTACAAATTTTTGTTTTTTGTGGTACATTAATATTTTTTACAATAACCCAATGCTTGCATCTTTTATAAACCCGGTTAAAATCTGGTGTTTTACCGCTGCCAGTGTCTCTGCTGAAATGGAGATATAGTGATCTCAGGCATTAAAAGAAAAACCTTTTTCTACGGCTACATAATTATTGTTGCCGGTTTTTTTATTCAGGCAGTTGTATGGGGTATAAGTAATAGCTTTGGTGTTTTTTTTGATCCTTTGATAAAGGAATTTGGATGGTCAAGAGCCACTATTTCCGGTGCTGTCTCACTGAGTTTTGTTATGTATGGATTGTTCAGTATTATCCTTGGCAATCTGAATGACAGATTCGGGCCGCGGCTCATTATGTCTGCCTGTGGTCTGTTCCTCGGTGTGGGTTATTTTTTAATGGGAACCATCAACTCAGTATGGCAGTTGTATCTGTTTTATGGCCTGATTGCTTCAGTGGGGCTTGGTGGGACAGATGTGATCCCTTTATCAACCATTTCCAGGTGGTTTTTAAAGAGACGGGGAATGATGAGTGGTGTGATAAAAGTGGGAACGGGTGTGGGTATGTTGACCATGCCTTTTTTTATCAACATACTTTTAAATACGTATGGATGGCAAAACTCTTTTACAGTATTGGCTTTTATTGTGATGATTTTTGTACTCTTTTTTGCACAGTTCCTGGTTCGGGATCCTGTTTTAAAATCACAGTTCATTGATAATGGTAACAAGCCTTCATCAGGAAAACAGAATGAAACTGAAGTGGGGTTACCTATAAAGAGCGCCATGCAAACCAGACAGTTCTGGATCATTTGTGCAGTTTATTTTATTATCCTGTTTTGTGTTTACACCATCATCATTCATATTGTTCAGCATGCCATTGATCTTGGTATTCAGTCAGGTACAGCGGCGGGTGTCTTGTCAACTGTTGGAGGCGTCAGTATCACAGGCAGGTTGCTGATGGGCGGCGCGTGTGATAAAATTGGAGAAAAATCAGCATTAATGATCTGTCTTCTGTTTTTAATCCTGGCCCTTTGCTGGCTGCAGGTTGTAAAAGCGCTGTGGATGTTCTATCTTTTTGCAGTCGTTTATGGATTTGCTCATGGTGGTTTTTTCTCCCTTGTTTCACCATTAATAGCAAAGTTTTTTGGCACCAGATCCCATGGTATGCTTTTTGGAGTTGTAATATTCTGCAGTACAGTCGGAGGCGCTATCGGTCCTTTTATGGCTGGATATATCTTTGATGTAACCTTTAATTACAAAATAGTTTTTTTAATCCTGACCGCTTTATCATTCACTGCCATGATATTGACGACA
>CAYZCC010000116.1:0-5989 GCA_964476805.1 uncultured Desulfobacula sp. | reverse complement strand
AAAATTGGAGAAAAATCAGCATTAATGATCTGTCTTCTGTTTTTAATCCTGACCGCTTTATCATTCACTGCCATGATATTGACGACATTTCTTAAACCGATCAGCAGGAGTTAAGGATGTCTCCATTTCGCACTCTTTTTCTTATTTTAAAGATGAATTTTATTCTTGTGTTGAAAACTTTACAATATTCTCTCACATCTTCATATAAGACGGCCGGTGTTTATCTCATATAAAAAGAGATCCTGCTCTCTATTTGCACTGTTTAAAACCTGATAGTTTTGATATATTGCCCAGCAGGTGTAAGTTATGAGGTGTGAATACAGTTTATAAAACGCTCTGTCTTGTATGCCTTACTGCTTACACTCTATGATCTATTATTAAAAAAAGGAAATAAATTTGATATGAAAGTTGGAATTATCGGTCTGCCCCAGACAGGTAAAAAAACACTGTTCCAGATTTTAACAGGCCATGAGATTACTGAACCTTCAAAAGCTTTGAAACCATTGCCAGGCAGTGCAGATATTCTTGATTCAAGATTTAATCAGCTTGTTGAGATGTATAAACCCAAAAAAAATATAAAAGCAAGAATAGAACTGGTGCTGCTTCCCAAAATGGAGGCTGAGACCCTATCCAAAGGGGAAATCTTTAAGGATATGGCGGATATGGATGCCGTCTGTCATATTGTCCGGGCCTTTGAAGATGATGCGATCTACCATGCCCAGGGTTCTGTTGATGCATTGCGGGATTTTGAAATGGTGAATGGTGAACTTGTCATGCATGATCAGATGTTTGTGGAAAAACGCATGGAACGTCTTGAAGCAATGGTGAAAAAAATAAAAGATAACGGTCAGCTAAAAGAGCTGGCACTCATGAACAGATTAAAGGATCATCTTGAAGAGGAAAAACCGCTCCGCCTGATTGGATTAACAGATGATGAAGAGAAAATGATCAGAAGTTATCCATTTATTACAAGGAAAAAACTTGTTATTGCCGTAAATGTTTCTGAAGATGATCTTGAAAATGAAACGCTTCTATTATCATTTAGAGAAAATTGCGAACTAAATGATATTGAAGTAATGCTTGTCTCTGCAAAGGTGGAGTCTGAAATAGCCATGCTGGATACCCAGGAGGAGAAAGATGAATTTCTGGAAGATCTCGGCATTCATCAGACAGCACTTGAGAGCCTGACAAAACTCTGCCTCAAATCCCTCAATCTGATCTCTTTTTTCACGGTTGGGAAAGATGAAGTGCGGCAGTGGCTTGTTAAAAAAGAGGCAACGGCTCCCACAGCAGCAGGCATTATACACTCGGACCTTGAAAGGGGTTTTATCCGTGCTGAAGTATTCAAATACCATGAATTGATCGCATCAGGCAGTGAAGCAGAACTAAAGAAAAATGGTCAGATCCGTGTCCATGGGAAGGATTATATTGTTGAAGATGGAGATATTCTGAACATAAGGTTTGCTGTGTGACTTTTTACCAGTTACCCGCAGGCCTTACAAATGGTTTGATGCCAAGTTGTTCTTTTAATAGGGAGATATCTTTTTGAGAGTCGGCTTTGTCAGCATAATTTCCAGATCTTACAAGATACCATGTTTTACCTTTAGCGCCTTTTAAAATTAATATCTTTGAATCAAAGCCCATATTTATCAGTTTTGCCTTCATTCTTTCGGCATTGACCTGATTTAGAAAAGCACCGGTCTGGATTTCATATTCAGAAATCTTCAGATTGGTTTTTGGGGATGAGTTTTTTGCCTCTTTGATCTTTTTGGATTCTTTTTTCCGGGGCGTTCCTATTTTTTTTTGTTCCTCTTTTTTATTGCGTGCAATGGTTTTATCTATTTTAGCCAGTTTATCCTTTGCATAGGCATTTTTAGTACCATATCTGATGGCCTGTTTATAGGTTTCAATGGCTTTATCTGTCTCCCCCTTTTGGGCAAGCAGATCTGCCTTGTAACAGATTGCCCAGTAAAAATTGGGTTTTAGATTGAGTGTTTTTTCAAGATCTTCAAGGGCGTCATCATTTTTATTCAGTTCAGCAAGACATAACGCCCTGTTAAAATATGCCACATGATTTTCCGGTGCCATTTCAAGTTCAATATCATAACTTTCAATGGCTTTTTTATACTCTTTTTTATAATACCATGCCACACCAAGATTGCTGTAAAGCCCTTTAAGTTCCGGAAACAGCTCTTTTGCGATTTGAAAATCCTTGATTGCAAGATCAAATTTCTGCTGTTTTATATAAGAAACACCCCGGTTTTTGTAGGCATCTGCATGGTCAGGAGCTATTTCAATAAGTTTTGAAAATGCATCAATGGCCTTTTGATATCGGCCTTGTTTAAAAAGAAGGACACCGCTGTCAAAGATCTCTTTCTGGGTCTGGGCAAAAACAGTTGTGCAGAAGCACAGAGTCATTAAAAATAGAATTAAGATTTTTTTCAAAGGCGAATTCCTTATCATGTATATTTTAACTTAATATTATAGGTATTTATGATAAATTTAATAAAAATCGTTACATTTTTAATAATCAAATTTAATAATCAAAGAGTTTAACTCACAACAGTGAATTTTTCAGGTAAATTTTCCGGGTGATAACCTATGTCTGCATCTATTCTATCAAAAACGCTTTGATGAATCAATGAGTTTTCAGGGATATTTCGAAGCAGTGGTTTCCATATTTTCCAGAGGTTTTTTCTGGATTCATGTATGGCTTTCTTATCGGTGGGGTCAGGGTTGATGCCTTGCGCCCACGTATTTTTGAAAAGGACGCCTGCTGATTGTGCTTTTTCTATCATCCATTTTAAGGCGCCATCAGACAAACCCCGCTCTTGATAGGAACCACCAACATCAGAGTGGACTCCGGGGAACCACACCTGTTCTATAACCTGTCCTGACTGGCTGTTGTTTTTGTTCCATAAACTGATGGGAAATTTTTTTCGTTTTTCATCTATTGATACTGCCTGGTATCCAAATTTTATTTTTTCATTCAGTGTGGCATCAAAAAATTTTTTCCCCATAAAATAACCAAGGGAAGCCACAGTATCCCATACACCAATAAAAAAGGGAGCACATTTACGACAGTATGTTCTTTTAAACCCTGCTGCTACTGTTGAATTATTTCTTGTATTATATACTTTGGATGCAAAGGGGATCAGATTGATACTGCCTTTTTCCAGCAGGCCGCATTTGCGCAGCATGCCGGCAAGGGCGCGCGCAGTAAAAGCGCCTCTGCTGAATCCAAACATATAAATTTTGTCTCCCTGATGGTATGTGTTCATAAGGTAAAGGTAGGCATCTTCTATATTTTTTTGCAGCCCATAGCCAAATGCCTTGCCCATATTCTCCTCTATTCTTCCTTCGGGGCTGTATGCGCCAACACCGGGATCATAAAATCCTTTCTGTTCGGGAATACGGCAGTTCAGTCTTTGAAACAGCTTAACAACATTGGTATTATTGACTCCGAATTTGTTGTCAGTGCCGTCACAGCAAATGATGATATTTTTTGTAATACTCATATTTTTTACTCCTGTACCTTAATTGATGAACCTGTAAAAAGTCCGGTTTTGGCAATTTTTTGGTCGTAACATACTGAAATTATATATAGCGGCTTTGCCATTTTTGACTTTTTACGAGACCATCTTAATTGCCACCTGAATAATTCCTGATGACAACCAATGTTTGAGTGAAAAGGGCTCAAACATCAGATGAATCCTTTCTGGCTGATATTCAGCATCACTTCCTGTGCTGCTTCATCCGGGGTGAGGTTTGTTGTATCAATTCTGAGTTCCGGGCTGGATGGATCTTCATAGGGGTCATCTATTCCTGTGAAACCTTTTAAAAGACCTGCTTTTGCCTTGGCGTACATGCCTTTTCTATCTCTTTTTTCACACTCTGAAATAGGAGTTGAAACATGAATTTCAAAAAAACCGCCATGGGCTTCTATGGATTCCCTGATCTGGTTTCTTGTTTTTTCATAGGGTGCTATTGGGGCACATATTGCAATCCCTCTGTTTTTTGTTATCTCTGCTGCTACAAAACCGATACGCTTTACATTTATATCACGGTGTTTCTTGGAAAAATTAAGCTCAGATGAGAGATTCCTTCTGACAATATCACCATCAAGCAGGGAGACCGGTCTGGTCCCTATTTCAAGAAATTTTGCATATAGAATTTTGGCAATTGTGGATTTGCCGGCTCCTGATAACCCAGTGAAGAATATTGTCATCCCCTGTTTTAGAGGCGGTGGACAGGATTTCTGGAGTTCCTGTATGACTTCCGGAAAGCTTGCCCAGTCAGGTATTTTTTTGCCTTTACGGATTCTGTTCTGGATATCTGCTGCTGTAAAAGAGATGGTATCCCTCCCTTCTTCAACCTGATTAGCTATTTTAAATTCATCTTCAAAAGGAAGGTAGATCAACTCTTCAAAAGTAATGATTTCCACGCCCAGCTCTTTAGTGGCATCTCCTGCAAGTGTGATTGCATCGTCATATCTGTAAAAAGGTTTTTTGTTGCTGTCATTACCCGGGGAGGCATGGTTATGACCAATGACAAAATGTGTGCAGCCAAAGTTTCTGCCGATTATCATGTGGAGCAAAGCTTCCCTTGGCCCTGCCATTCTCATTGCCATGGGTAGAAGATTTAATACATATGAGTCAGGAGGGTAGTGCTGCACCACCTTCTGGTAGCAGCGCATACGGGTAAAATGGTCAAAATCTCCCGGTTTTGTAATGCCTGCAATCGGCAGCAATAGAAGATTGGCTTTTGCCTGCTGCATGGCCTGTATGGTCATTTCAAACTGGGGCCTGTGGATGGGTTGTCTTGTCTGGAAACCGACAACTCTTTTCCAGCCAAGTTTGGAAAAGAGTTGTCTTACTTCAGCCGGCGTGTTCCTGATCTGCTTGAAGTCTGAATGGACAGGAAGGCTCAAGGCCTGGATCCCACCGCCAATATAGTATTTACCCGATTTATTAAATAGATAGTTTACTCCCGGGTGGATCTTGTCCAGGGTGTTGTAGAGATTTAAAGCCTCTTTTTCCAAATCAATTGGCCAGAGATCTTCTATATTCATGATGCCAAGAAGAGAACCCTCTGCATCTCGCAAAGTGACTGACTGGCCGATTTCAAGGGTGGAACCAAGATTTTCCGGAATATCAAGACATATGGGAATGGGCCACAACTCTCCTGATTCAAGGCGCATATGGTCCAGAACAGATTCGTAGTCAATCTGTTTCATGAATCCTTTTAAAGGTGAAAGAACACCGGTTGTGAGCAGTTCAAAATCACAGATCTGCCGGCCATTTAAAATAACCTCAGGCATTGATGTGCTCAGTTCCTTTAATACTGTCTGCTGCTCTTCATGAACAAGAAGGTTGGTTAATTGATTACTCTTTTGCATTTTCATGGGCCTGGGTCAGTCGCTGTTTTAGATATTGGATTTCATCCGGGTCATATTCATAGAGATCAAAGCAGTAGCCATCTTCCCCAAGAAGTCCTTCAGGTATGAGATCACCTGTTTCATCCGGATCTGTAATCATCTCGCCGTAAAAGCAGACAGAGAGCCATCTGGCTTCAGGATCATCATCAATTACATCCACCATGGCAAAGAGGGAACGTCTCTTCTGTGTTTTATGTTTCGGGCGCAGAGAGAAACTTACGCCGGGCCTGGCATTAAATTCAAAGAGAGTATCATCAAGTGTTTTCAAATGTTCATAAAGTTCAACAAAGGCCTGTCTGTTTTTTGTTTCAGTTTCATTCCAGTTTTCAATAAAATTTTCCAGTGCTTTCATTTTTTTTCTTGAATATGTTTTAAAATATGTCCAAGTTCAGGGAATATCAGATTTTTGCATGCAAGTTTGCACGCCTTTATACTTCCCGGCATACAGAATACTATTGTGTCTTCAACTATTCCAGCGGTGGCACGCGATAAAATGGCAGCAGAGTCAATCTCTTCAAAACTCAGCTGGGCAAAAAGGACACCAAAGGCAGT
>CAYZCC010000115.1:0-7424 GCA_964476805.1 uncultured Desulfobacula sp. | reverse complement strand
CCTGACATTTACCTGACATTTACCTGACATTTACCTGACATTTACCTGACATTTACCTGACATTTAAATGGCAGGGAAAAATTAGCGTGCGCCTTAACTTATATTTTGGGTTTGCGCTATTATTTTTTGATAACATGCCGCTCTCTTGCTCCTGATTTCTTTTTGTGAATTCCCTGTAAATATCATTGTTGCCACCCAATGACTTCTGTTTTCACGAAAGCTTGTGACGGCTTCATTGGCACCGAAAAATTTAGTTTTCCGTTTTAAAGGGCCATCCAGGGCCATGATATGTTCTCCAGAAAACTCTATTTTTGAGCCGTTCACTTCTATATGTTCCACAAGAGCCGCCTGTTCATGATTGGCCTCTGGATTTATTTTTTGATCCAGGATCATATGAACCAGCATCTCAACCATATTTATACCTGTTGACCAGTAAACCGTCATGGGCGTCTGGCTTGGAAATCTGGCATCGATTTCAAGAAGTTTGAGCTTGTTTTTGTGAAGAATGACTTCAAGATCCATAATTCCGGTTAATCTGATTTCTTCGGCAATCCCAATTGCCATTTTTTTAAACCGGCTGATTTGGCTCTTGGATAATTGAGTGGGTGCGGTCACTTTTTTACAGTCATAGTTTTTGTCCATCCAGAGATCTGTCACCTGGAGTGCGTGATAAGAACCCGGCCTTCCTATCACTTCAATGGAACAGGATGGCCCGTCAAGAAATTCCTGTATGATCATACTGCCTGACGGCTGCGGGTCTGGAGACAGGGAAAAAAGAGCCGCTGGATTGTCAATAATTTTAACCCCGTGACTGCCGCTTGCCTGATCGGGTTTGACAACTACAGGAAAACGGCATCCCGGCCATGATTCTGGTATTGGCAGATTCATTTTATGAAAAAGGGTATTGGATTTTATCTTTGAATTTGAGATATCATAGGCAGCGGTGTCAAAACCCAGTGGGATATTTTTAATCTCTGCCCATTTTTTAACCAGAAACAATACGGTTTCATCTTCAACTGCCGGCAGTATTATATCAATTTTCAGGTCCGTCAGAGGAGATGGATTATCCAGGCTGAATTCAAATTCCAGAAACTGATCACACAATCCAGCAACAGGCACATGGGGGGTTTTATCAATCACAACTGTCCTGTAACCCGCTTTCTTGGCAAGATAAACCGCTTCTACCCCCTGGAGCTTACCTCCGATCACTGCGATTAACATACCGATGATACCCTCTCTATTTTTTATTACCCATTCAAATGATTCCATTGATTATGGCTATTATGGCTGTTATGGCTGTTATGGCTGGACTCTGTTTTGATCTTCCAGATCTGAGCCATGATGCCGACAGAACTGGGTTTTGCTATATTTTTCCAGCTTCCAGTCCGGCACGCCACAGGTCTTGCATACCCGATGAAACCACTTATTTCTCACCCACCTGGCAGCCCTGCTGTTACGCGAATTTTTTGCAAGAAACATCTTGTTGCAATGGGTTGTAATTATTGCGTAAGTATCATGATTTTCAATGTGTTTAATACCATGTAAAACACCTTTTCTGGAGGGCCACAATTTTATTTTATCAATTAATTTTAAAAGATCTATCCGTTTTCTGTAAAATTTTTTAGCCGGTTTTGCCAAATTAAGGTTCCTTTTACACCGCTTTAAGTTCAGAGCCTGTTTTGCAAAGACAATTGCAGTTTTGCTTCCTGTATGTCAACCACTCCTGTATAAAATATTTCGATATATTCAAAAAGACTACTTTTAGTTTCCTGTCTGCTATCATATGTCTGCCCATATACTTCTTCTACTTTTAAAGGGTGAAAATCAGATAAAAATTGTAGAAATAAAAAAGAGTGCCCGTGGTAAACTTGACTTGACAGAAGCACCTGTTATGATAACCGGAGGCCGGGCCATCCATGCGGCTGAAAACTATGACTCTGATTCAATAGGGTGTCATACAGCGGGAAGTGGATCGGATGAGATCGTATGGACTCTAAATCCATATAGCCGGGTGCAACTCCCGGACTTTCCGCCATTAATCAAATGGGCATAAAAAACTGATAGACCGCCATTCCAAATAAAATATTTTAAGACTTAATAAATTTAAATAGATATATTTTGCAAAAAGCAGTATAATTCCCCTGATTTTAAAAAACCAAATATGATAAGATGCTGGCACACATCATGCGGTGCTGAAAACTAAAATTTATGTTTAATTAAGGTAATTTTAATATTTATCACAAAGGAGATAACCCAATGACAGATTTTAATTCAATGCAGGATGCTTTAGTACAATGTGACAAGGAAAAACTGGTTGGACTGGTTAACGCTGCTTTATCTCAAGGTTCTGCTGCGCCAGATATATTAAACCTTGGACTGATTGCCGGCATGGACATTGTCGGCGAGAAGATGGAAAATGGTGACATGTTTATTCCAGAAGTTCTGATGGCTGCACAGGCCATGGGTGAATGTGTGACCATTTTAAAACCGCTGCTGGGAGAGGATGAATCTGCCAAAAGAGGGAATGTAATTATTGGCACCGTAAAAGGTGATCTTCATGACATTGGTAAAAACCTTGTGTCCATGATGATGGAGAGTGCAGGTATGACTGTTCACAATATAGGGGTTGATATCAGTCCTGAAGATTTTGTAAGCCAGATTAAAGAAAAAAATGCCCAGCTTCTCTGCTTGTCAGCCCTTTTAACAACCACAATGCCCATGATGAAACAGACAGTTGCTGCCATCGTTGAAGCGGGGTTAAGAGATCGGGTTAAAATCATGGTCGGGGGCGCTCCTGTTACGCAAGGCTTTGCCGATGAGATAGGTGCTGACGGCTTCGCACCGGATGCAGGTTCTGCTGCCAGGTTAGCCAAAACCTTTGTTGCTTGAATTAATCGGACATGAAATGGCCTTTCAGACGATTCAAAAAGCGCCCATGATCAATTTCATCAGTCTATGTTGAAACCTGCCGTGGAAAAGGAAAAAATCATGCAAAGGGTAAGTTTTAGATTGTTTCAGATTTTAGATCGTTTACAAAAAGGCCATACCGCAAAGAAGAATGAAATAAAAACACTTCTTGGACTTTCGAATCCTGAAGAGATCCATCTTCTTTTTAAAACAGCCCAAAATGTCCGGAGTAGACATTTTTCAAATAAAATTTTTCTGTACGGCTTCTTATATTTTTCTACGCATTGCAAAAATAACTGCAGATTCTGCCAATACAGACAATCCAATAAGATTCTCCTGCGGTATCGGAAAACAAAAACCCAGATTCTGGCGGCTGCCAGAGAAATGGCAGCTTCCGGAGTACATCTCATCGATCTGACCATGGGAGAAGATCCAGAATTGTATTCATCTAAAAAATCTGGATTTAAAAAACTGATCCGCATGATCAAAACTGTTCAGGATGAAACAAATCTTCCTGTCATGATTTCCCCTGGAACTCTGCCTGACAAAATTCTTGAAGGAGTGGCAGATACAAATGTCACCTGGTATGCCTGTTACCAGGAAACCCACAATAAGACGCTGTATAAATCCCTGCGGTATGGGCAGAGTTTTAACAAAAGGCTGGCGAAAAAAAAATTTGCTAAACGCCTTGGGATGCTTATTGAGGAAGGTATCCTTACCGGTGTAGGGGAGACTTTGGATGATGTCGCTGATTCAATCATATGGATGAGAGATTTTTGTGTTGATCAGGCAAGAGTCATGACCTTTGTTCCCCAGAAAGGGATTCCCATGGCTGACAATAAATTTCAGGACGATTTAAAGGAACGGATTATCATTGCTGTCATGCGCATTGTTCTTGGAAACGTTATGATTCCAGCCTCTTTAGATGTTGGCGGACTTGACGGGTTAAAGGCAAGATTGGATGCCGGTGCAAACGTCATTACGTCAATAGTGCCGTCAAAAAAAGGGTTAGCAGGTGTGGCCAATCACTCCCTTGATATTGAAGAATCGCGGCGAACTCTGGAGCATATCCTGCCGGTCATGAAAACCTGTGGATTGGAACCCGCCCTTCCTGAAGAATACCAATCCTGGATATCTGACAGACAGAAAACAGTATACCCATCCCCTTCAGGACAAAAGAGTAACGATAGGCTGACCCCTAGAAGCGCCTTCCCAGTTTCAGCACTGCCAATGGGTGCAAATGTTGAAGTGGAAGCTGTTTTTCAATGATAATGGACCCCTAAGGGAAAGACAATCCAATGAATTTTACAAAATTTCCAAGAAGAAGATACCTTCAAGGCGCAACACCTGTTGAAGCCATGCCGTCAATGAGTAAAGAACTTGGCGGCGATGTTAACCTGTATGTTAAAAGAGATGATCTGCTTCCAGGATCTGCCGGCGGCAACAAGACCCGTAAACTTGAATTCTGTATTGCCGATGCCCTTGCAAAGGGTGCGGACACCCTCATTACATGTGGTGCCATCCAGTCAAATCATGCAAGACTCACCGCCTCCTGGGCCGCCAAAGAGGGCCTTGGATGTCACCTTCTTCTTGAAGAGAAGGTTAAAGGATCTTACAAAAAAGAGGCCAGTGGCAACAATTTTCTTTTTGAACTTCTTGGCGTAAAAAGTATTGATGTTGTTGATGGGGGATCTGACATGATGGCCCGGATGAACAAAAAAGCAGATCAACTGACAGCAGCCGGGAAAATACCCTATATCATCCCGGTTGGTGCCTCCAATGCCATTGGCGCCACTGGATATGCAGTCTGTGCAGAAGAGACCATGAATCAGCTCAATGAGATGCATCTTGACATCGACCATATTGTGGTCCCTTCAGGCTCTGCTGGAACCCATGCCGGAATGGTGGTTGGTATGACCGGGGTGAACGGCAATATTCCCATCAGTGGAATAAATGTAGAAAGACCAAAAGATATTCAGGAGGATATCGTATATCAGCTGGCCGTTGAAACAGCATTAAGGCTTGAAGTGCGAGGTGGTGTAGACCGTAAAAAAATTGTCTGCTTTGATCAGTATGTAGGACCTGGTTACTCCCTGCCAACAGATTCCATGGTGGAAGCGGTGAAACTTTTTGCTAAAACTGAAGCCATTCTTCTTGATCCTGTATATTCTGGGAAAACGGCTGCAGGGCTCATTGATCTTGTCCGGAAAGACCATTTTCCAAAGGGCTCCAATGTATTGTTCCTCCATACAGGCGGATCACCCGCACTGTATGCCTATATGGATACTTTCAGGCAGGATTAATCGATTTTAATACGCCATGCCGAACAAACAGGGGGGACTGCACCGGACTTAGCGTACTTGACTGACCTAATGTTTAAAGCTCCTTTGACCTGTATAAACCATGGTGGCATTATTTTCATTACACGCTTCAATACTCTGATAATCATTTAAAGAGCCGCCGGGTTGAATGACCGCTTTTACACCATGGGATAACCCGACATCAATACCGTCCCTGAAAGGGAAAAATGCATCCGATACCATGGCAGAGCCAATAAGACCCCCTTTAACCTTTTCCACATCATTTTTGATCTCATCTCTCTTGTCTTTGTCTTGAAGATCAGCAAAATTTTTGTCATATCTTTCAAAGCAGTATCTGTCGCAAAGTTTTCTATAGGCTTTATCCACAGCAATCTCTGCCACCCCTACCCTGTCCTGCTCACCGGTTCCGATTCCCAGGGTGACATTATCTTTTACATAAATAACAGAGTTGGATGTAATACCTGATTCCACAAGCCATCCAAAAAGCATGTCTTCGTATTCCTGATCTGTTGGTTCTCGGTTAATTTGATAGGTTTTATCTTTGTAATCTGTGGAAGCGGTTATTAAATCATTTTTTGAAAGGGTTTGAGGGACAAATGACCATTGCGCTACCATACCGCCGTCCATAAGCGTTTTAAAATCAATCACTCTTTCCCCTACAAAACGCTGTAGTTTATCAATAGCGTTAATCCTTATTACCCTTAAATTTTTTCTTGCTCCCAGGATATCCATGACTCCCTCTTCAAATTCCGGTGCCACAACAACTTCTGCATACTGGGCAGCAATTGCGCCGGCAGTTGCCTTGTCCACTGCTTTGTTCAAAGCGATACAGCCGCCAAAAGCGGCCACACGGTCTGCCATATATGCTTTTGTGTAAGCTTCTTCAAGGCTTTGAGCCCTTGCAGCACCACACGGATTATTGTGTTTGACAATCACGGCACACGGCGTGTCTGTAAAATATCGTAAAATATTCAGAGAGTTATCCGCATCGGTCAGATTGGTTTTACCTGGATGTTTGCCCGATTGAAGCAGTTCAATATCAGAGACAAGATATTTTCCAGGGGCAATGGTTTTTGCATCTCCAAGTGCAAGGTTTCCATTGACCCGTTTATATAGAGCGGCCTCCTGTCCTGGATTCTCCCCATATCTCAGCCCTTTGTTTACACCATCAATCACCCAGGATACTTTTTCATAAAAAAGTGTCTGTCTGTTCTCTCCATTAACAAAACTGACTTCCAGATTGGGAGTAAAATGATCATCCATAATTGTTTTATACATTTTCTTTAACTCTTCAGACATAACTTATTCTCCTGATTGATAACATGACTGTACTTCATTCTTGGCTTTTGAACCCAGGTATCCGGCAATGGTTGAATCATATAAAGCGGTATGTGCAAAGGCCTGTTGAGACAATGCAAATCTATCCTCAAGGGAGAGCGAGCCTCTGTTGACCTTTAGTTTTTCCAGAATATTTGTATATGAACCAGGATCAACAACCGATGCCACTCGAATAAAATTCTTTGCAGAGGCCCGAATCATGGCGGGGCCGCCAATATCAATATTACCTCTGGCCTCTTCAACTGTTACACCCTGTTTTGCTATGGTCTCACTGAAAGGATAGAGGTTGACAACAACCATATCAATGGCCATGGCTTCTGTCCGTTTCAGATCATCCTGATGGGCATCATTATATGTCTCTGTCAAAAGGCCGAGATAAATTTTAAAATCAAGGGTTTTGACAAGCCCCCCCTGGGTTTCAGGCTGACCCGTATAATCAGATACCTGCTGCAGGCAGTTTTCTGCCGGGTCACCAAGAATCTCTTTTATGGCATGATATGTCCCGCCTGTTGAAAGAATTAAAATATCAGGATTTACTGCCATCAGTCCCGGCATAAAGGTATCCAGGCCGGATTTGTCAGAAACACTCATCAGAACGGTCCTGATTTTTACTTTGTCATCTATTTTATCAACTACATTTTTATCAACTACATTTTTAGTCATGATACTCCTTTTCGTAAATTTTTAGTATGCCCTTTTTTTACAATGGATCATACAATAGAACGGAATACAAGACAAATTAAACCTCCCATTAATTTTCCTTGCAAATTTTATTTTGTTGTTATAACAATTTGTGTATTTTGTAACTATTGATGAACCTGTAAAAGTCCGATTTTGGCAATTTTTGGGTCGTAACAT
>CAYZCC010000114.1:1515-7450 GCA_964476805.1 uncultured Desulfobacula sp. | reverse complement strand
CCAAAATCACATTACAATCCAAAATCACATTACAATCCAAAATCACATTACAATCCAAAATCATATTACAATCCAAAATCATATTACAATCCAAAATCATATTACAATTGATTGTTCATTTGAATTGCATCTTGCGTGCCAAAAGATTATGGCGGGATAATAGTGATAAATAATTTATAAAAACAGATAGTTATTGAAAAACTGGATAATTCTTAAATAAAGATGTATTAAGATTAAAACAGTGGGGAAATGAGAGTAAAAGAAACCTATTTATATAATAACTAATTGAAATTATAGATTAAATTATATATATTTTAAATTGAGATTAATTTGAAACACTCTATACAAAGATTAAAGAGAATAGGATATAGAAAGAGTATCTAAATATAAGGATTTCAAAATAGGGTTATCTTTTTTTCGATATCTTCGCCCAGGCATCTTTCATGGTTACGGTTCTGTTGAATACAGGATTGCCCCCTGAGTTCTCCCTGGCTTTGCTCTCTGTGTTATCCAGGCAAAAATATCCAACTCTTTCAAACTGGAAAACCTTTTCAGGTTCTGCCGCGGCAAGGCATTTTTCCAGTTTGCAGGATGTTAATTCCTGCAGTGAGTCCGGGTTTAGATTGTCAATAAAATCCGGGTGATCCCTTTCAGGGTCTTCATCTTTAAAAAGCCGGTCATAAAGCATGATATCCGCGTCAATGCAGTTGTTTGCATCAACCCAGTGGAGGGTCCCCTTCACCTTTCTGCCATCTGGGGCATTGCCGCCTTTTGTCTTGGGATCATAGATGCAGATCAGTTCGGTTACATTACCATTTTCATCTTTGACTATCTCACTGCATGTCACAAGATAGGCATATCTTAATCTCACTTCCCTTCCAAGCCCCAGGCGGAAGAATTTTTTTGGCGGATCTTCCATAAAATCATCCTGATCAACATAGATCTCTTTTGAGAATGTAACGGTTCTTGTTCCCATCTCCTCTCTCTGGGGATGATTTTTGGCAGTCAGCTCTTCTCTCTTATCTTCTGGATAATTTTGTATGGTCACCTTTAAGGGTTTTAGAATCCCCATCACTCTCGGGGCGTTCTCATTGAGGTCATCCCTGAGGCAGGATTCCAGAAGTGCCATATCAATGCGGCTCTCTTTTTTTGAAACCCCAATGGTATCACAAAATCTCCTTATGGATGCCGGTGTATATCCTCTTCTTCTCATTCCTTCAAGGGTTGGCAGTCTGGGGTCATCCCACCCTTTTACATGATTATTATCCACAAGCCTCTGCAGCTTTCTTTTGCTTAAAACAGTATAGTTTATATTCATTCTGGCAAACTCAATCTGCTGCGGATGGCATGGCGTTTCAAGTTCATTAAGAATCCAGTCGTACAAAGGTCTGTGGTTTTCAAATTCAAGGGAACACAAGGAGTGTGTCACCCCTTCAATTGAATCAGAAAGGCAGTGGGTAAAGTCGTACATGGGATAAATGCACCATCTGTTTCCGGTTCTGGGATGGGTGGCTTTTTTTACTCTGTAGATGATTGGATCACGAAGATTGATAATGGGTGCCTTCATATCAATTTTTGCTCTTAAAGTGTGCTCATTTTCTTCAAACTCACCATTTTTCATACGCTCAAACAGGTTTAAATTCTCCTCCACGGATCTGTTTCTGTATGGGCTGTCTTTTCCCGGTTCAGTAAGGGTGCCTCTGTATTCCCTGATCTTATCGCGTTTAAGACTACAGACATAGGCCTTGTTTTTTTTAATCAGATCAACTGCATATTCATATAGATGGTTAAAATAATCAGATGCAAACAGAGGTTTTTCAAATTCAAAGCCAAGCCATTGAATGCTTTCTATAATGGAATCAATATAGATCTGTTTTTCCTTTGCAGGATTTGAATCATCAAATCGTAAATTACATCGGCCGTTAAATTTTTTTGCCATATTAAAATTCAGGCAGATGGACTTTGCATGCCCGATATGAAGATACCCGTTTGGCTCGGGGGGAAAACGGGTCTGGACATGGCCGTCATTTTTCCTGTTTGCTATATCTTCTCGAATAATTGATTCTATAAAATGTCCTTTTGTGTTTTCATTCTCCATAAGGTGTTTTGTCCTTTTCCTTTGTTAATAAAAAATGAGGGATAAATTTCGGGTCAATATTTTCATGATCCAGTGTGGCATATTCTTCTTCCAGTTCATTGATCAGATCAGCTAAAATTTCAAGGGATTCTTTGGTCAGATCGCTCTCAGGGATTCCTGTTGTCTCTGATATCCAGAAAATAAGATCATTCAGTTGGACTGTTTCATCTGTTTCCGGTTCTGTTCTTTGGAATAACGCCTTAAAAAAATCTTTAAAAATTTCTGCATCCATGGGTTCAAGGGTGGGTGGCAGTTTGAGTCTGTTTTTTGCCCACAAAGTTAAAGTCAATGTCTTATAGGTTAATAAACCAGATTTGAAAGATGTCATGTCAATATTGAGTTTTTCTACAATTGTATCTGCGATTGTATCTGCGGCAATTATTTTTTCCAGTACAATGGCTGTCTTGTTTATATCTGTCAGTGATTTAAAATCTCTGTATAACTCTCCGGATACATAATTATCAAAATAGAGCGGCCGCTCAAGAAAAAGGCCGCCGATTACCCCCAGGAAATTTTCTCCCAAAAAACTTAATGGCAGGTTGTTTTTGTTTGTAAAACTTTGTTTAAACCAGTGAACAGATCGGGTCTTCAATTTGATGCCGGCCCTTGAGCCTGTTCTGAAAATATCTTCCAGGAAATATTTTAAGAGGGCATCCTTTGCAGGCGCTGGATTAATTTTTCCTTTTAATATGATCTCCAGGCCAAGGTTCAGATAATCACAGGTTTTTTTAATCGCTTTTTCAAGATCTTCCCTTGCCTTCAGTTTGATTTTATCAGCGGAAATGACTTTATTGATTAAGGCCGCAAGCTCTGATTCAATTGTGAGGATTGAGCGGGAATCCAACAGCTCCAAAGATCTGACAAATAGATTGTCCTCCTGGAGAAACTGTGAGAAAAACTGTGGGGGAAGCGGCATATCAGGATCATATTTTTTCTGGCGAAGCAGTGATTGATCCGGGCGTTCCCGCAGGGAATCGAGTCGGGTCGGTTGATAAATACCAATGGCTTCATGGGGGGGTAAAAAACCTTTTTCAGCAAGTCTCAGATTCTTGAGACGAAACTCCTCTTCCTCAATTTCAGCGGGCAGTATGGAAACACTTTCAAGCAGAAGTCCATGGAATACAGAAAGATCCATTGCAGCCACATCCTTGATCATCTTTTCTATTAATTCCCACGCCTCCTGATTGTCTTTATGTTTTACCTGATTGTCTTTATGTTTTAACTGATCATAGCGGTCTTTCTCTTTTTTCAAAGGAAACCTGAAATAAAATTTATCATCAAAGGTGTTGTAGTCATCAAAATCATCCGGGGGTGGTTCATCATGTTCCCTGATTTTAACCGCCATATTTTTAAAGAGATAAAATTCAAAAAAGCCAGGTTTTTCCATTACAGACCAGCGCAAAAGTCTGTGGGGATCCGCCTCGTATAAAATATCAAAGATTTTTGTCATATACTCAATATCAAGGCGGTCATTGTTCCACACCTCTACATCAAGAATATATTCCCACTGCTCTGAAGATGCCATGGCAAGGGCTGGAATAAAATCGTAGGGTCCTGCTTTATGCATTAAATAGTACAAGTCCTGGTCTGGAAAGGATTGTATCAACGTGGCAGGGGCTGGAGATGCAAGTATCATATCCACGATTTTCTCAGAATCACTGACAATTATTTCATGGCGCTGCTGCCGCAGTTTTATCTCTTTTTTCTCGATATTGGCAACTCTGTAATCTGTTTTATCTTTCATCACTATCTGATTATCTACTCTCTCTTATGTTGAATGATGTCTGCTTTGCCAAATTCATAATTTTTTATCCCCTTTACACCCTGCCTGTTTAAATTTTGGCATGTTCATATCAATCCAGTCCATGATTTTGTCCATCTCACTGGCCATCTCTTTTAGGGCTTTGCCTCTGTGGCTGACGCTTCCTTTCTCCTGAACAGTGAGCTGGGCAAATGTTTTATTAAGCGCGGGATAGAAAAACAGCGGGTCGTATCCAAATCCGTTGTCACCAAAAGGTTCTCGGGTGATAACACCTTGACACTCCCCTTCATAGGTCAGTGCAGCTCCGGTTGGCACAGCAATGGAAATAACGCATTTAAAAGCAGCTTTTCGATTGTCCTTATCCTTTAAAGCCGCCAGCATTTTTTGGACGTTTTCAGAATCTGTTGCATTTTGGCCTGCATATCTTGCAGAGTATACACCCGGTACACCCTCAAGGGATTCAACGCAAAGGCCTGAATCATCTGCCATGGCAGGGTATCCTAAAACCCGTGCAGTGAAGGATGATTTTTATATGCATTGTCATCAAATGTGTCGCCGTCTTCAATCACTTCAGGGATGGGACCAAAATCAGTAAGGTTTTTTATCTCAACAGGGAATCCTTTTAAAAGCGCATTCATTTCTCTTGTTTTGCCCTGGTTGGTTGTTGCAAGGACTATGATCTGTTTCAATTATCGACTCCAAATGGTTTGAAAGTTCAGGTTAATCTTTGAGTAATATAAAATGATGCAGAGTGTTTGTAAAGTGTGGGCGTTTTTTTAAGATCAGCTTCAGCCGCCAACATTTTGTTCAGCGTCTCTTCAACCGTGCCTCTTACCATTTCTCCGAGAGGATCTTTGATGTTAGCGTCATCAATTTTGATGACTTTATCCAGATTTTGTGTATAATTCTTTTCCAAGAGGGTCTCCTTCCCTTGATTATGTTTTTTTTGGGTGACGAAACAATCACCGAGTTGAGACCCTCTTTTCAATTTATAAATGTGCGAAAAATAGGATACGTTATCAAAAACAGGAGTTTTGATTTGCAGAACAGTGTCATTCTATCAATTGACTGCGGTACCCAGAGTCTTAGAGCCATTCTCTTTTCGCAAAAAGGTAAAATGCTTGAAAGGGTGCAGATTGAGTATGAACCCTATTTTTCACACCAGGCTGGATGGGCGGAACAGGATCCTGAGCTCTACTGGACAAGCCTTGTTCAGGCGTGCCAGAAACTGAAGTCATCAAATCCGGAATTGTTTAAAGCCATAGCTGGTGTTGGCGTAACAACACAGCGGGCAAGCATGATCAATGTAGATGATGACGGGATTCCTCTGCGGCCTGCCATTTTGTGGCTTGATCAAAGAAAATCTGAACCTGTCTGGGGACAAAAGGGGCTGCTGGGTGCAGGATTAAAGGTGTTTGGTATTAAAAAAACAGTAGATGGTATTCAATCCCAGGGGAAATGCAACTGGATGATGCAGAATCAGCCGGAGATCTGGAAAAAAACTCATAAATACCTGCAGGTTTCAGGATTTTTAAATTTCAGGCTGACTAATGAATTTGTTGATTCTGCTGCTTCTCAGATAGGGTGCATACCGTTTAATTATAAAACTCAGAAGTGGGCGGCAAAATATCAGATGTCAAAAAAACTGTTTCCGGTTGACGATGAAAAATTGCCGGAACTTATCTTGCCTGGAGAACTCCTGGGTAAAATTACGTCACAGGCAGCGTTGCAGAGCGGTATTAAAAAAGATACTCCGGTTATTGCATGCGGTTCTGATAAAGGCTGCGAGACCCTTGGGGCAGGAGTCGTCAATTCCAGGATGGCAAGTCTCAGTTTTGGAACCCTAACCACCGTGCAGACCCTGTCAGAAAAATATATTGAGCCCATAAAATATCTTCCTTCCTATCCTTCCTGTGTACCCGGACACTTTAATCCTGAAGTTGGGATTTTCAGGGGGTTCTGGATGATAACATGGTTTAAACAGGAGTTTGCCCACAAAGAGGTTGAAGAGGCAAAAAAGCTGGGTATAGCAGCAG
>CAYZCC010000114.1:0-1505 GCA_964476805.1 uncultured Desulfobacula sp. | reverse complement strand
AACTGAACCCGGTGCCATGGGACTTGTGGTACAGCCTTTATGGGGGCCTGGACTTGATTGTCCCGATGCCAAAGGTGCCATGATAGGTTTTGGAGATGTCCATACCAAAGATCATGTGTATCGGGCAATCATAGAGGGTTTGGGCTTTGCACTTTATGAGGGAATGGGTAAAATTCAATCCAGGAATAAAATCAAAATAGAGAAGGCTGTTGTATCCGGAGGTGCCTCACAGAGTGATGAAATATGCAGGATAACAGCAGATATTTTTAATATTCCCATGATAAAAGTAGAGACCCATGATACTTCAGGCCTGGGGGCTGCCATCATTGTGGCAAAGGGTCTTGGATG
This sequence comes from uncultured Desulfobacula sp., assembly GCA_964476805.1. Classification (GTDB taxonomy): domain Bacteria; phylum Desulfobacterota; class Desulfobacteria; order Desulfobacterales; family Desulfobacteraceae; genus Desulfobacula. The sequence goes on along the minus strand of CAYZCC010000114.1, from coordinate 1,157 downwards.
GTTTTCAAACCTGGATGAGGCGGTTAAGAACATGGTCCGTGAACAAAAGATTTTTGAGCCTCTGCCGGACAATGTAAAAATTTATAAAGCGCTGTATTCAAGAGTTTATTCTAAGATGTATCAAATTTTAAAACCTCTCTATTCACAGATCAGAGAGATAACAGGATATCCTTAAAGATGATGGCACCTTTAAAAGATATTTCAGCCAGACAACCGCTTGTAAGCGTTATTCTGCCCACCTATAATCGTGCCTGGTCATTGAAAACCGCCATGGACTCCGTACTGTTTCAGGATTATCCCAATATTGAACTCATTGTAATAGATGACGGGTCAGAGGATGATACCCAGAAACTGCTTCAGGCGTATAAAAACAAGATTCTGGTTTTATCACAGGAGAATGCAGGTGTGAGTGCTGCAAGAAACCGCGGCATAGAAAAAAGCAGGGGAGATTTCATTGCCCTGCTTGATTCAGACGATGCCTGGGACAGAAGAAAAATATCCTGCCAGATTGATTTTTTCAAGGCAAACCCCAAAGCACTGATCTGCCAGACCCAGGAAATCTGGATAAGGAACCACAAAAGAGTCAATCCAAAAATTAAACATGAAAAACCCTCTGGAATGATATTTGAGCAGTCATTGAATCTTTGCCTTGTAAGTCCTTCCGCTGTTATGATGAAAAAAGAAGTCTTTGAGCAGAAAGGGTATTTTAATGAAAATTTTTTAGTGTGTGAAGATTATGATTTGTGGCTGAGAATCAGTTCAACCCTACCTGTATTTTTAATTGACAAACCCTATACAATCAAGAATGGCGGGCACAAAGATCAACTGTCAAATCAGCATTCCCAGGATAAATTCAGGATTCACTCATTAAAAAGCCTTCTGAACTCAAACACTTTAACAAAGGAGCAGTCTTTAAAAGCAAAAAAGGTTTTTAAGAAAAAATGTGCAATTTATGGCAACGGCTGTATAAAAAGGGGCAGGAAAAAAGAGGGGGAATCCTATTTAAATCTGGGAAAATCTGTCTAAGGATTCGTCTGAGGACCTGTTTTTACAATAATCAAATTTGTTTTGCAGGATATTATATTTAATTATTATAAACAATGATTGACAACAGGCGTTCTCTGAATTAATATTGGCCGAAATTGTTATGATAATAA
>CAYZCC010000113.1:0-7588 GCA_964476805.1 uncultured Desulfobacula sp. | reverse complement strand
CACTTTTTGCTCAAAATCGTTGTCAAGCTTTTTCTTCTATTTTTTGCTTTTTTTTTATAATTTCGCTGAATAGTTACATTTTATCTTTCTATGATCATTGCCATACCCATGCCGCCGCCGATACACATGGAGATAAGGCCTGTTGAGTAGGATTTTCTTCTCATCATAAAAATTTCAGGAAGAAGGGTTTTTCAACAACCAGAAATAGATGATTGTTAAAATAACAAACCAGACAATAAAAGTGCTGGGAAACCAGGAAAAAGTTTCCACAAAAACTACATTGTCAGCATCTTCCAGGTTAACACCCTGCTTTTTAAATTTTAACAAAAAAGAGTAGAGAACACCCAGAAGTCCATAGGAGATATTATAAGCAAGGCCTTTAAAGCTTAATACCGTGGCTCTTTGATCAGATGATGCCGCTTTGTTGATATAAAAACTTACAAAAAATCCGGTAAAATACATGGCACTGAAGGTAATTAAGGCGGGCAATAATCCGGTATAGCGCCAGAAAAAGCTCATTGTGATCAATCCTGAAACAGTTAAGAAAGCGGTAATTAAAAGAGCATACTGAGGCGATCGGTTTTCTGCAATTTTTTTGGCAATTTTGGGTATCACAAGGCCGAACACGGCAACCAGAGATCCAATAATTCCAAAACTTGATTCAGGCAGATCAATCATTCTGTAGTACTGACTTGAAAGAGTGATAACCATTCTGATAATACCATCAAACAACATACCGAAAAGTATGACAATGAGAGCAAAGGGTGTTCTTAAAATCCAGAGCCCTGCCTTAAGAGTCAGGCCAAAAGCCTCTCCCGTCTGATTTTTCCCCATATCAGATGGTCCTGTCACTGATCCAGTTTCTTCCATCCTCAAAGTTGTAATAAATGCACAAATCGCCAGTATAAAGGTCAGATACAGAGGGAAACGCATTGTTGTCTCCTGGGACAAAGTGATGGCAAACCCGAAAAATCTGCATATTTTTTCAAGCATATCAGGATCATAAATGGCAGCCCCTGCACTCATGGCAACAATAAATCCAATGGACTGGAACCGCATCAAAACTTCCAGCACACTGCCCCATTGATGAGGCGCTGACACTGCTTTTAACGAATCATATGCAATCGCTTCGTCTGCACCGCTGGCAGCAGCTTCTGCAAGCCCGCTTAATATACGGTTCACCATAAAAACGATGAAAAGAGTGGATGAATTCAGTTTTGGAACAAAACTGATGATGCCCACTTCAACCATCATAATAAAAGCGGCACAGATCAGAAGCTTTTTTCTTCCAATAATGTCTGCAAGCGCTCCCGAAGGGACTTCAGCAAGGACAATGGTGGCGGCCCACACTGCATTGAGTATCGCAAACTGAGCGATGGTAAGCCCGAAATCAAGAAACAGAATAGTGAATACAGGATAATAGAATCTTGAATTGAAAAACACCCTGAAGGCAATGAATAAGCGTATATTTGGAATGGAGAATGGTGAAGCCATTTTTAGTCCCTGTTATTTTAATAGTTTTAATTAACAGCTATTTTAACATGTCCGATTAAAAAACATACAAAATTGATTTTCTATCAGCAGACAAATTATCACAACCAGGTAAAAATACTGGACCTGCGGGTTATCGGTTTGTTTTACCGCAAATATTCAGGTTGATAATTTTTTTAATTTACTCCAGGCTTCAAGCCTTAGCTTTACACTCTTTTCATACCCTCGGTCTGTGGGATGATAAAAACGCCGGATCTCAAGATCATGGGGCAGGTAGGACTGGGCAGTAAATCCGTCTTTATAATCGTGGGCATATCTGTATCCTCTGCCGAAATTCAGATCTTTCATCAGTTTAGTAGGGGCATTTCTGATATGCAGGGGGACAGGAGAGTATCCTGTCTCCTTAATCGTTTTTTTAACCTGTTTGCAGGCTTTATAAACTGCATTGCTCTTGGGCGCAGTTGCAAGATAGATGGCCGCCTGAAAAAGCGCAATATCACCTTCCGGGTGTCCAAGCATTCTAAATGATTCACTGGCATTCAAAGCCATGGTTAAAGCGCCCGGATCTGCAATACCAATATCTTCTGTGGCAAACCGGATCATTCTTCTGAGCATATAATATGGGTCGTCTCCTGCCTCGAGCATTCGTTCAAGCCAGTATACTGCCGCATCAGGATCACTGCCCCGCATACTTTTGATAAAGGCGGAGATCAGATTAAAATGTTCTTCCCCTGCCTTGTCGTAAAGAAGTGATTTTTTTGCAATGGCTGTCTCAACATCTTTAATTCCTATCTGATCTTTTTGTGCAAAGTGACATACTGCTGTTTCAAGATTTGTTAAAGCAATTCTTGCATCTCCATCGGAAACATCAGCTATATGATTCAATACATCAGGGGATATTTTTTCTGCCTGACAGTTCAAACCATTTTCAGAATCTGAAACGGCCCTGTTTAAAATAGCTACCAGATCTTTATGTTCAAGATTTTTCAGGGTAAATACCCTGCATCTTGAAACCAGAGCAGGAATTATTTCAAAAGAGGGATTTTCCGTGGTTGCCCCCACAAGGGTGATCAAACCTTTTTCCACATGAAAAAGGAAAGCATCCTGCTGCGCCTTGTTAAACCTGTGAATCTCATCCACAAACAGAATGGTGCGTTTTTTATATAATGTCCTTCTCTCTTTTGCCTGTTCAATTATCCTGCGGATATCCTTAACTCCGGACAAAACAGCTGAAATTTGAACAAATTTAGATTTTGTTTCATTGGCAATAATGCCTGCCAGGGTTGTTTTCCCGCAGCCCGGAGGCCCCCATAAAATTATGGAAAAGAGTGTGTCATCTTCAATGGCTTTTTGCAGAAGGCTTCCCTTTTTTGTCAGATGATCCTGTCCAACCAGTTCATCAAGGCTGTCGGGGCGCATTCTGTCGGCAAGGGGACGTCCTGGAGATTTATTTAAATCATTATGCAATTCAAAAAGATCCATTCTTTTAACTACATTCCTGCATCCCGCTCTCTCTTTTTTCTGCTCTGCTCTTTTCTCTGCTTCTGTCTCCTGATAATATGTTTTCTCTTTTTTTGAGAAATCCTCTCTTGCACCTTTGTCCTGGCTGAAAAATCAATTTTCCCTGACTTTTCCCTGAAATAGAGTTTAATGGGCGTGAGTTTCAGAGGGATCATCTGTCGAAGCTGATTAATCAGATATCGTTTATAGGAGAAGTGAACGGCCTTTGGGAAATTAACAAAACATACAAAACATGGCGGTTTTGCAGCAACCTGTGTTGTGTAGAAAAATTTCACTCTTCTCCCTTTGTGCAAAGAAGGTTCTGAACTGTAAACAGCATCCTCAATAATCCGGTTTAATAATCCGGTACTGATCCTGTGGCAATACTCCCTGTAGATTTTTACAACTTCACCCAGAATTTTATGGCATCTCTGGCCCGTAAGAGCGGAAATGGTCAGTGCCGGCGCATAGGATAAAAATTTTGACTTATATCTTAAATCTTCCATATACTGCCTTACATTTTTGCGTTCTTTGTCCAGAAGATCCCACTTGTTTAAAAGGAACATGGCGCCGCAGCCCCTCTCTTCTGCATATCCTGCAATGGTGATATCCTGGTCTGTAACCCCTTCATCAGCATCAATAAGGATCAAAGCAACATCACACGCATCAAGACTTTTCAGTGATTTTAATATGGAAAACTTTTCCAGTTTTTTAGTCACCTTCCCCTTGCGCCTGATGCCGGCTGTATCCATAAGGATAAATTTTCTTTTTTTCTGTTCAACGGTCAGTTCAATGGCATCCCTTGTTGTACCGGCTTTTTCATCCACTAAGACACGCTTTTCTCCAGACAATTGGTTGGCAAGGGAGGATTTCCCAACATTGGGGCGGCCAACAATGGCAATTTTAATCTGCTCTTCATCATCTTCTATCGCTTCATGCCTGCATTCCGGCAATGCCTTAACAAGATCATCCATAAAATCACCCACACCAATGCCGTGTTCTGCTGAAATTTCATAAAAATGATCAATCCCCAGAGAGTAGAACTCAAAAAGATCATCATGCTGTTTATGGCTTTCTATTTTATTAATGATATAAAAAACAGGCTTGGACATTTTTCTTAAAAAAACGGAAAGCTCCTGGTCATAGGGAGACAAACCTTCTCTACCATCCATGATAAAGATAAGAACATCTGCCTTTTCAGCTGCAATTCTCAACTGTTCTTTTATCTGTGAGGCAAAATAGTCATCATCAACACTTAAGAAACCTCCTGTATCTATTAAGGTAAATTCAACATCATCCCATACTGCATCTAAATAGTGCCTGTCCCTTGTGACACCGGGAAAATCATCAACAAGGGCATCTCTATTGCGTGTAATCCTGTTAAACAGGGTAGATTTACCCACATTTGGGCGGCCGAGAATGGCCACAACAGGTTTCATATTTCTATTCTCCAGACAATCAAACCAGAATTAAAATTCAATCAGACAACAGGCAGTGATGGGAACTGACAATTCCATAATATATTGAATCCCCCCTATTTTGTCCAGGAAAACAACAACGAGCCAATGCTTAAAAAAACAAGGCTCATTGTACAGAGTATGAAGATCTCAATGGAGACATCAGAAAGAGCAGCGCCATCATTGATTATTTTTCTTGCCGCTGATAAAAAATGGGTTAAAGGCAACACTTTTGAGACATTCTGCACCCATGACGATGCCCCCTCTATGGAAAACCACACTTCAGATAAGAACATCATGGGCCAGCAGATAAAATTGATAAGGCCATTTGTCAGCTCTTCGTTTGTACCGCGACATGCAAATACCAGCCCGAGGCAGACAAGGCAGACGCTCCCTGCAAAAAATACAACAAAGGCATCAAAATAAGATCCCTGCATATTAAAAGAGAAAATCAGGTCACATCCAAACCACACCACAGATGTTGTTGCAAGTAAAATCATAACTCTGGATATAAGTTGCGCACTTAGATATTCAAATGCAGTGACAGGAGTTGCCTTAAGCCTTTTTAACACCCCGCTCCGCCTGTATCGAACAATGATATACCCCACACCAAAAAGTGAAGAGAACATATTATTCATACCAAGGACACCAGGGAAAAGCCAGTCGATATAACGTATCTTTTCTCCCCTGATCTCCTTTTTCATAAGTCTGGATTCATACATTTTTTCAGGTATGATGGACGCTTTAACCATTTTCTCCATTAAGTACCCTTTAGGAGAGGAATCACTTATCCAGTAGTGAATTTTTAAATCTCTATTTTCCAGCACAATATCTATTTTATGATGCAGAAGTTTATCCAATGCATCCGCACGGGTTTCAAAAGCAACTATCTTTATATAATCACCTGTTTTAAGTTTTTCCGGAATTTTAAGTTTCTCTATCACCATCTGGTTTGGTTTCACCGGGAATACACCCAGTTTGAACTCTGATTTTGAGTCAGAACTGAACATCAAACCAAAACCGGCAACAATCAAGAATGGAAACAGAATATTCCAGCCCAAACCTGCTCTGTCCCTTATGAATTCAAAGTTTCTGGCTATAAACACGGCCCACATTCTTTTAAAACTCATTATACTACTCTCTTAAGCTTTTACCGGTCAATTTAAGAAATACAGTTTCCAGATTTTTTGGGTACCTATCATTTTTACAATGCTTTTTTATTAAAACGTCAGGCGCTCCCTGTTCAATGATATGCCCCCTGTCTATAATGGCAATGGTGTCACACAAAGTTTGCGCCTCCTCCATATAGTGAGTTGTCAGTATGACACTCTTACCCTGCTTATTCATATTTTTGATGATTCCCCAGATATGTTTCCTTGCCTGGGGATCAAGCCCTGAGGAGGGTTCATCCAGAAACATCAGCTCTGGATCATTTAACAGAGCAAGGCCTATAAGCAGCCTCTGGCGCTGCCCACCTGAAATCTTATTGTTGAGGCTGTTTTGAATCGGGTGAAGCAAGCAGATATCAATAACGTCTTCAACAGGCAGATGCTTATTGTAAAAAGAGCCAAAGGTCTTTAAGGTCTCTTTAACAGTTAAAAATGCAAGAAGTTCCGTATGCTGAAACTGAATGCCAATATCCTGATTAAAAGATTTATCTCTTTTCTTTCCCTTGTAAAGAATTTGCCCTGAATCATGGTCAAGAATATTTTCCATCATTTCAACGGTGGTCGTCTTACCGGCTCCATTTGGACCTAAAATCCCAAAGCAGCTTCCCCTGGCTATATCAAGGCAGATACCATCAACTGCAATTTTCCCGTTAAATTTTTTAGTTAAATCTTTTACCTCAATAATATTTGACCTATTGATATTATTATTGTTCACTTGTTTTTCACTTTTTCCCGATATACATTTTGTCATATTCTATTGTACTAAGGGGTGTTCCTTGAGAATCCACACCACAGTTTATCACCTCTCCGATAAAAAGAGTGTGGTTTCCTGAAATCAAACGGTTTGAATATCTGTCTTTATGGACAGCCGCCATTATTAAGGGAGGGTCATATGATACCTGTGTGACCCATGAAGCAATCATGCCATTAAAATCACTGCCATTTTTAACTGTTAAAACATATATACCATATGTCATATAACCCAATGCGTTGCGCCACTCTTTTTTCATCTTTTTACCTTAACCTGTCTCAAACCTGTCTCAATATAAATATTATTTTGTCTGACAATTTTTTACTGATACTTTTAAACGATCCACTTTATAATTGATACTCTAACATCAAAAAAAGTGAAAAGGTAGAAAAAATGAGACCTTTAAAAAATCTTTCCCTTTTTCTTAAATGGATTGTCTGAAAATTGATTGTTAAAAGAGATATCAGTTGCAAAGCTGTCCCATCGTGAGACAGGTGTTAATCGTTTGAAATTGTTTCACAAACAGCTTCCATAATAATTTTTCTTTAATTTAATTGTTGAAATTTACCTTGTATTAAGGTATTTGCTTGAAACAAGTATAAAACAAGTAGACGTGTAATAAATTTTAATACGTGTAAGAGTGACTTGAAAAAACGAAAATATTGAATGATAGGGACCCCTACAAAAAATGAAAGAAATCGCATGGACAAAGGATTTATCTGTTGGATTAGAATTGATTGATGAGCAGCATAAGATGTTAATCAAGCATCTCAGTGACCTGAACGAAGCCTTGAAAGAGGGAAAGGGACCGACAAAAATTGCCTCTACTCTCAATTTTCTGATCGATTATACAAATTTTCATTTTAATGCCGAAGAAAAATATATGGCAGCAAATGATTACCCGGAATTGGAAAATCACCAAAAAATGCACAGGGAATTCAAGACAACCCTGGCTAATTTTGACGAAGAGCTTGTGGAAGAGGGTGCTACTAAAATTCTGGCAGATTCAATTGATACCCTCCTGGTTAAATGGCTTTTTGAACACATCAGTCAAGTTGATGTTGCGTTTGGAAAAGTTTTAAAAGCAAAAGGGATTGAAATTCCCAGTGCAGAATAACATTTGAAAAAATTCTTTCCCACAAAAGGCAATGTAAAAATGGCTATAATCAAGGATCGTACGCTATGCCCATGCCGTTTTCGAATGCCACATCGATGCAGGG
>CAYZCC010000112.1:2695-7606 GCA_964476805.1 uncultured Desulfobacula sp. | reverse complement strand
TGATAGTGTGGCTGATCTTGAAAAATCAGTCCAAAAATTTAGGGAAATAGGAATACCCCGGGCTGAGTTCATCAAAGGAGAACAGCTTCATAAGCGCTTCCCCTTTCTTGCCCCCAATGCCCTTGCTGCCACATTTAACAACAGAGACGGCTGGATATCCACCCATGAAGCAACTTATGGATTTGCAAAGGCAGCCCAAAATGCAAAATTCTTTATAAAAACCGAGGTAACCGCACTCCAGACCGATGAAAAGGGAATCTGTGGTGTGGAAACCAGCAAGGGAACCATTCATACACGTCTGGTGGTCAATTGTGCAGGCCCCTATGCCGGTGTTATCGGAAAAATGGCCGGGCTGGATATCCCCCTGAAAACGGTTAAACGTCAGAAAGTCTACATCAGAACCTCTTTTAAAGGGTTTCCTGAAAATGCGCCATTTACTGTGGATCTTGTCAACCACAGCTACTGGCGGCCGGAAGCAGGAGGGCTTTTATGTGCATGGGTGAATCCGGATGAACCTGAAAGTGCCCCGGCAGATGAACTGGCAACGGAGTGGGATTTTGCAGCGGAATCCATCCACAGGGCATCACGATTAAGCCCGTTTTTTGAAACCATTGCAGAGGATCTGAAAGTAGAGGATATTGATGTATCCGCAGGCTATTATGTATATACACCTGATGACCAACCAGTGATCGGCCCCAGTGATGAAGTGAAAGGGTTGTATCTAAACTGCGGTTACTGGTGCGGTGTCATGATGTCGCCCCAGGCAGGCAGGAGAGTAGCAGACCTTGTTACAGGAAAAATGGACAACAGGGATAATCCTCTGCGCTACAGCCGTTTCAAAGAGGGAAGCGTTGAAAAGGGAGACACCTTTTTGAAATGAAAAAAAAGCTTTATGTGATTGCCTGCGCTGTTCTGGCCATTGATATGAAGCACAGTGCCAAAAGGCTTGGGCTTGATATTGAATATAAATTTCTTGAAGCAGGACTTCATAACAATCCCAAACGGCTCAAAGAAAAACTCCAGGCGGCCATTGATGAAATATCAGCCAGTGATTTATGCGGCCGTATTATCATTGGATACGGCATATGCGGAAAAGGAACCATTGGCATACAATCACGTTCCACACCTCTTACCATTCCCAAAGTGCATGACTGCATCTCCATTTTCCTTGGCGGAGATCAGGCATATATGGATGAATTTAAAAAATATCCCGGGACATATTATCTTTCAGCCGGGTGGTATGAAGAAAAAGCGCAGCCGATGTCCCAGAGAAAGCAGTGGGCCTATTTTGGTGATCAAAAACTGAAATTCAGTGATCTTGAAGCAAAACACGGCCAAAAAGCGGCTCAGCAAACCTTTAATTTCTTAAATTCATGGCAGAAAAACTATCAGAGAGCGGCTTTCATTGAAACCCATGCAAAAAAATCTTCTAAATATGAAAAATATGCCAGGGAGATGGCTGAAGAGTACAACTGGAAGTATGATAAAATAGAAGGGAACCAGAGATTGATCGAAAAAATGATCATGACCCGTCACTCCACATCTGAAATTTTGTTTGTACCTCCTGAACATATTATTGGATTTGATGGCATTCAATCCACACTCTCTGCCACTCCTCTTACAACAATTAAAACTGACAAAAACGATACCACTGCTGTGACAGAAACCCCAGACAGACAACCCGTTCAACATTCAGATCAACCGGCCGATAGAAGCGCTCACATTAAAATCGGTCTGGGAATTGATGCAGGCGGTACCTATACCGATGCGGTGATTTATGATCTGAAAAAAAAGGAAACGCTGTGCAAAGCGAAATCCCTGACCACAAAGTGGGATTTCACTAAAGGCATCAACCGGGCGTTGAAAAAGCTGGATCAGACAAATTTAAGCAGAGTAGAACTGATTGCACTCTCCACCACCCTTGCAACCAATGCCATTGTAGAAAACGAAGGCCAGAAGGTCGGATTGATTCTCATGCCGCCCCATGGTTTTGAAATTGATAAAAATATAAACCACCAGCCCAAAGCTTTTATTAATGGGCAGCTTGACATCACGGGCAGGCAGATCCTTGAAGTGAATCCTGAAGAGGTGCGGTCAACTGCTTTACAAATGGTTGAGATGCACGGCGTAACAGCATTTGCAGTATCTGGTTATGCTGGATCAATCAATCCTGAACATGAAATAGCGGTTAAGGAGATGATACATAAAACAACCGGCTGTTTTGTTACCTGCGGCCATGAACTCTCTGACTCCCTGAATTTTCACACCCGGGCAACCACTGCCCTTCTGAATGCAAGGATTATTCCGTGTCTGGCAGCTTTACTGCACGACCTTGAAAAAGTGATGGAAGCGCAGGGTATCTGCGCACCAATAGTGATAGTCAAAGGGGATGGCTCTTTTATGAGTGCAGAGATGGCAAAGCAGCGGCCCGTTGAAACAATTCTTTCCGGGCCTGCCGCAAGTGTGGCAGGGGCAAAACACCTGACAGGAATTAAAGATGCACTGGTCGTTGATATGGGGGGGACAACAACCGATACAGCAGCTCTGGCTGACAATAGGGTCACACTTAACAAAAAAGGATCCAATGTGGGTGGATACAGAACCCATGTTAAAGCGCTTGAAATTCGTACGGCAGGGTTTGGCGGAGACAGCCTGATCCAGTTTGAAAAAGGTGAATTTCTCATGGGCCCCAAAAGAGTGGCCCCTATTTCATGGCTGGGACAGGTGCATCCTGGCGCCGGCGGGGCTTTGAAATTTTTAAGCCAGAACCTGAAGCACCCTGTTACTTCCACCAGAAAAATGCAGATCCTCGCTGTCACAGACTCTGTAAAACAGATGGCAATGACTTCTCTTGAAGAGAAAATTTTCTCTCTTTTGAAAAAAAGGCCCCACTCCATAGGTGAACTGGTTCATAAAACATATGCCCTTTCTGAAAACAGCCTTCCCCTGCAAAGACTTGAAGAGAATTTTATGGTAATCAGAAGCGGATTGACGTTGACGGACATTCTGCATATCACAGAACAATTTGATAAATGGGATAAACAGATTGCCAGAGATTATTGTGAGATGTTCTGTTTTCTGTCAAAAAAACAGATGCCTGAACTGACAGCTTATCTTCTGGACATGGGTGTTCACCGGTTAACGCTTGAACTTTTGAAACGGCAGTTGGATGATGAAGTAAATCCTGAAGTTTTAGATAACAGAACACTGGAAACCTGCCCTCTATGTAAAGTCTGGGTTCAAAATCTGCTGACCCGTAACAATCCGGGTTATGAAGTCTCAATAAATCTTAAACGCCCGGTCATAGGTATCGGGGCGCCAATTAATTACTTTCTTCCAAAAGCGGTAAAACTTTTGGGGAGTGAATCTGTCCTGCCTGAGAATGCAGATGTGGCCAATGCCATCGGTGCCATTACGAGCAGCATTATCATAAAAAAAGAGTTGAGGATCATGCCGGATGATCGTGAAGGGTTTATAGTGGAAGGCATTGCCGGCACCCAGAAGTTTAAAGATTTCAAAACGGCTGACGACTTTGCCAGAAAAAAATTGATCGAACTTGTAAGAAAGAGCGCATATGCTTCCGGAACCAGCTGCCGGAAAGTGAGGCTCAAGACCCGGGACCAGATGCCAGTCACAGCCGGCGGCGATCCCATATTCATGGGAAGAACCATCTATGCCAGCTTAACTGGACAGGCGGATCGAGTTTGAATTTTGAATAAATTAGTTTCTGCTCTTCAGGGGATCCGGTTTTTGTTCAGACACCAAATATTAAAATATTTTTTTAAGAGGAGGTTTTATTTATGACAAATAAGCTGCTCTACCTGAGTTATAAAGACGTTAAATCTGTAAATCTTTCCATGGCTGATATTATTAAAGTCGTTGAGCAGGGATTTATGGAGATGGGAAATGGAAAAGTTGAAATGCCGCCTAAACCAGGTGTTCATCCAGGTGATGGAGATGGCAGCTTTATCCATGCCATGCCTGCCTATATTCCAGGCATGAACTCTGCGGGTGTTAAATGGGTCAGCGCTTATCCGGATAATCCTGCAAAAGGGCTGCCCTATATAAACGGACTTCTTATTTACAATGATACCCAGACCGGCTTTCCCCTTGCAGTCATGGACTGTAAATGGATCACTGCTGTGAGAACGGCTGCTGCATCGGCGGTATCTGCAAAATATCTGGCCCGTGCTGACGCTTCAAAAATAGGGATTCTGGCCTGCGGGGTACAGGGGCACACCCATCTGGAAGCCATGAATGTCCTTTTCTCTTTAAAAAAAGTGACGGCCTTTGATACAAATCCTGAACAGGCGGAAAAACTGGCGGAATACGGACAAAACAGCCTCAACCTTGATGTTGAAATTGTGTCAGATCCCAAAAAAGCGGTCACTGGATGTGATATTGTGGTGACTTCCGGTCCTATTCTGAAAAAACCCCATGAGACCATCCGATCTGACTGGGTGGATAAAGGCACATTTGTCTCCTGCGTTGATTTTGACTCATTTTTCTCGAGAAATGCCCTGAACCAGGCGGACAAATGGACCACTGATAATTTAGAACAATACAGCCACTACAAGGATAATGTAGGATTTTTTAAAGACTGCCCCGAGGTTTATGCAGATCTGGGAGAGCTTGTAACCGGCAGAAAAAAAGGCAGGCAGAGAGATGAGGAGAGAAATTTTGCTGCAAACCTTGGCCTTGCCATGGAAGATATGGCTGTTTGTCCCCTCATCTATCATCTGGCCAAAAAGAAAAATATGGGTACATGGCTGGCACTTTGATCACTGTATCCACATCACTATTTAGGGCAATGAATTCTGGGCATGGCAACAGGGTGCGTATGCCTTCCTGGATGGTTGAGGATGCCATTTTAAAAGTGCCCCGCAGAATTGTCCTGTCAGTTAGTCAACG
>CAYZCC010000112.1:0-2685 GCA_964476805.1 uncultured Desulfobacula sp. | reverse complement strand
GGATATGATGCGGTAACGGTTAGTCAACGGCTTTCAACACCTTATCCAGTAACGTCTGTACCTTCGGATCCGTGTAAATATGATCGTTTCGAATGTCCATGACTTTAGACCTGAAAGCGGAGATATCGGGATGATATTCGATCTGCATTCCCATGGCCTCTAAAAATGCCAGCCTGGCCTTATTCCTGGAACGGTTGTCATGCCGCTGATAAATGGCGGCATCATAGACGGTTTTTTGAATCATCTTCCTGTATTTCACACCAAGAGTATTCCACCACTTTAAGGATGCAATCTCTATATGATAAGAATAGACATGCCGGCTTAGGGTCATATGTTTTTGTATTTGAAACAATTTGTAGACTTCCATCACCCAAAGCGGATTTTCCTGCCCATCAATCAGTCCTTGTTCAAGCTCCTTGTATATGGGCCAGGGCATCGGTACCGGAACGGCTCCGAGTGTTTCCCAGATTGACTTGTGGATATTTGAGGTCATTACCCGTATCTTCAACCCTTTCAAATCATTTGGACTTTTTACAGGGCGTTTATTATTGGTAAGGTTTCGGAATCCGTTTTCTGAGAAACTCAATCCTTTGAATCCAGAACTTTCAAGGCTTTTTAAAATTTGTCTCCCGAGAGGGCCGTCCAAAATTCTGTCCGCCTGGGTATTATCCTTAAAAAGAAACGGGAAATTGATCACCCGGGTTATTGGATCAAAAGTGTCGAACAAGCCCCCGGTAATAACAGCCATCTGAATCCGGTTGATTTGAACCTGCTGCAGGAGCTCTGTCTCATTTCCAAGGGATCCTGAGTGATAGATCTTAATCCTGATTTCTCTATTTGACCGATGTTCGATCAGCTCCTTGAACTTATCAACCAGAATGTTTTGAGCACTACCGGGCTTAGTGACAAGTCCAAGCTTTATCCTCATTAAGGCGGATGCACTATCCGGTATCGAGAAAAGGAAGCTCACACTCAGGATCATGGTGATTATAATGGAATCTGATTTTCTTTGCATCGATCGGCCTTTTTTTTGATCAAATCTGTTTTAATTCATCCTGCGCGCTTTGCGGCATGCTGAAAGAATGTTCTTTGGCAGGAAATGATTGGTCTTGTACCTCTTTTTTAAACGCACCCAATGCCTCAACAATAACCGGTTTGGTTTGAGTATACTGCGGCCCTGGCATCTTCAATGATCTGTTTTGCCGCTTCAACATCCTTCCCTTAGTTTGACCCCATCACACCCGCCTTCCTTCATCAAACGTCCGGCATTTGCAACCGCTTCCCTGACAGAAGTGTTATCACTCATAAAGGGCATATCCCCGACGATTAAGGGTCGTTTGCAGCCGCGAACCACCGCCTTGATATGGTGAATCATATCCTTCATGGTCACTTTGACAGTTCCGTCCAACCCCATAACGACCCTGCCAAGTGAATCTCCAATCAGGACGATATCGACACCGGCTTCGTCTGCCATGACCCCGAAGGGATAGTCATAGGCTGTCACCATCACAAGTTTTCTGCCTTCTTTTTTTGCCTGTTTAACATCCTGGATTGTCACTTTTTTTTGTTCATTTTGAAATCTCCTTTGCGGGTTGATTCGTTTTTCTGATCGTGCCTATTTAACGACAAGATTGGCCATCCACATAGTTATTGGGGGATAAAAGGTTATAATTAACAAATCGATGATCAATATACCGAGAAACGGCAATATACGCCTGCTGACTGCCGAAACCGTATCATTGGAGATCGAACAGGAAACAATCAGGCATATCCCCATAGGCGGGGTCAACATACCGATGGCAAGATTGGTAACCACAATGACTCCGAGCTGAATGATGTCGATTCCAAGTGACGGTACCATTGCCGTAATCATGGGAACTAGAAGGATCAGCGCTGCAGTTGTTTCAATGAATGTTCCTGCGATCAGAAGTACCATATTGATCAACAGCAGTAACACGACCGGATTGGCGGAGATGCCCAGAAGTGTGCCTGCCAGTCTTGCCGGCATATCTTCTATCGCTGCTATCCAACTGAATACTGATGCCGTGGCAATGATGAACATGACCACGGCAGCAGTTATACTGCCATTGAGAAATAGTGGGAAAAGATCTTTTACTTTAATTTTCCGGTAGATAAACATCCCGACAACAAGGGCATAAACCACGGCAATGGCGGCAGATTCCGTTGCAGTGAAAATCCCAAACAGGATTCCACCCAGAATAATAACCGGGGCACCCATCGCAAGAAGGGAGCGTTTGAACGTCCGCCAGATTTCCTTAAAGGAAAACGGTTTTGTTGCCGAGAATCCTTTCTTCCATGAAATGAAGGTGGCGGTAAGGATCAGGGAAAACCCAATCAGGATTCCCGGTAATATACCGGCGGCAAAGAGCCGGCCGATGGATGCGCCGGTCAGGAAGCCAAAAATGATCATCGGAATTGACGGCGGAATAATGACCCCGATGGATCCACCGGAAGCCTGTACAGCAGCAGCAAAATCTGAATCATATCCCGATTTTTTCATGGCAGGAATTAAAATGGCGCCCACGGCTGCAGCATCGGCGGCAGCAGAACCGGAAATGCCAGCAAAAAACATAGCCGACACAATGGTTACCGCAGCTAATCCCCCAGGGAGCCAGCCAACCAGTGCATTGGCAAAATCGATGATTCTGCGGCTGATACCGCCGG
>CAYZCC010000111.1:2000-7619 GCA_964476805.1 uncultured Desulfobacula sp. | reverse complement strand
CTAATTAGTATTGGATAAAAGGCTGTATTTCATGCAAAATGATTCGTTATGACTACGGTTTTTGAAAGCTGATAACAAAAACGTGACCGTTTCCTCTTATAAACAGAAGCTGCACAGTTTTACCTTTGTCTATTTCTCCTAAATGTTTTTCATATTCTCCAATGGTGGAAACTTTATGACGATTAATCTCCATTAAAATATCTCCATGACGAACCCCTGTATTTGATGCTTTACTTCCTTGTTCTATTTCAATAACAACAAGACCATCGATATTTTCAGGGTAGCCAAATTTTCTTGCCATATCATTATTCATCTTTTTTAACCGGAAGCCGAACAGGTCAAACCCGCTATCTGGATCAACGCTTTCAGAGCCGTTTTCAGGCTTTTTGCCAAGTTTGACTTTCAGTGATTTCTCTTTACCGTCACGTATCAATTTGACACTCACCTTTTCACCGACCCGTGAACCTGCAATGGTCATAGAGAGCTCTCTTGAAGAGTTAATTGTTTTATCACCAATCATAACAATAACATCACCCACTTTAATTCCTGCCTTGTCTGCAGGGTCTCCCTCATATACTTTGGCAACATACACGCCTTTTTCTTCTTTAATATTGTAATATTGCGCCATCTCTTTTGTAACATTTTGAATGGCCACTCCCATCCACCCACGTGAAACTGATTTATTGTTTGTTAACTGCTCAATAACACCGGTTGCAAGATCTGCAGGAATAGCAAACCCTATCCCCTGTCCGGACCTTACAATTGCCGTATTAATACCGATGACTTCTCCTTCAAGATTCAATAGAGGCCCGCCTGAATTTCCAGGATTAATGGAGGCATCGGTCTGAATAAAGTCATCATAGGGTCCTGAACCGAGTATTCTCCCTTTTGCACTGATAATTCCTGCTGTTACAGTCTGCTCAAGTCCAAAAGGACTGCCGATTGCAACGACCCAGGAGCCCACTTCAGCATCAGAAGAACTTCCAAATTTCAAGGGGTTCAGATCCTTCCCCTTGATTTTAATAAGAGCCAGATCTGTCACAGGGTCTGTTCCGATAATTCTGGCATCATACTCTGTCTTATTGTGCAATATAACCTTAATCTGATCAGCACCCTTTATCACATGATTATTAGTGACAATATAACCGTCATCACTTATTATAAATCCTGATCCAAGACTCTGCTCCTTTCTGCTCTGGGGCATTTGATTGAAAAAAGGGATCAAAAAATCTTCCAGAGGATCATTGTTACCTCCAAAGGGCTGGTCAAAAAAATGTCTGAAAACCCTTCCTCCCCCTTTAATTGTTTTAACTGTCTGTATATTGACAACGCCCTCTTTTGACTGTTCAGCAAGCTTTGCAAAGCTTGCCGGAACCATTGCTGTTTTTGCCTGACTTATAACCGGTAGCGCTATCAGTGTAATAATCACTGTAATGAATAATTTTTTATTTACCTGTCGCATCGCAACCTCCGATTGAAATGTTTTTAATTTATTTTTCCTTTCAAGCACATTATAAAACATTTATATGACTATGAAATAACCTGTAGATTATTATATGGTGCCGTTCTATGATTTCACTGCCTCTTTTAACCTGGCGTTTCAGAATATCAACATTGAGATCAGCATACAAACTCTATTTTCTTTTTAAAACGCCCAAGGTTTTTACCATGTCAAGCTTTTCATAATCTCCTGAAGCCATGGCAATTTCATAAACCTGACGCGGGGCCTGCCCCCCCTTTTCAGGGTCAAAAAAAATATCATGCATCACCAGGAACCCTCCAGGCTGAATATGACTCGCCCAGATTAAAAAATCTTCGTACACAGATTCAAAGGCGTGTCCTCCATCAATAAACAGCATTGCCAGTGGTGTTTTCCACATCTTCCCGGCAACACTTGATGCAGCAACGACCGGCACAACACTGTTTTCAAGAGATGCTCTACTGATTGTCTGCTGAAAAAAAGGGAGTGTGTTGACTCTTGACACTTTTGAATCAAAAAGCTCAGAATCAAAATACGCTTCACCCGGCTGCTGCTCCTGGGATCCTTTATGATGATCAATTGAAAATAGAATGGAATTATTCTGCTTACAGGCAGATCCAATTATATAAGCAGATTTTCCGCAGTAACTTCCAATTTCAAGAATGGGTCCATTCTCTGAAGCTTTAAGAGCAGTAAGATAAAGCTGACTGGCTTCATCATCATCCATGAAACCTTTAATACTATTCAATAACTCAAAATCAATTTTCATCATAAGTCCTGACAAGTATCTCACGTGGTTTAGAGCCTATCTGGGGACCGACAATACCTTCATATTCCATCATCTCAACAAGACGCGCTGCCCTGTTATATCCTATCCTGAGACGTCTCTGCACAAAAGATATGGACGCCTGTCGTGTCCTGGTTACCTCAGCCACAGCCTCATCATATTTTTCATCATAATCCGACGCATCAAACTCTTTGGATTTGTCATCACCACTTCCCACTGTAATATCTTCAATATAATCCGGAGATTTCTGCTCCTTTAAAAAATTGGTGACCCTGGCAATCTCCTTTTCAGAAATATAGGCACATTGAATTCTGAGAAGCTTTCCTGTTCCAGGAGGGCAGAACAGCATATCCCCGTTTCCCAGAAGACTTTCAGACCCGCCGCTGTCAAAAATAGTTCGGGCATCAACTTTTGAAGAAACCTGAAAGGAAATCCTGGTGGGAAAATTGGCTTTAATACTTCCGGTAAGCACATCCACTGAAGGCCTCTGGGTTGCTATTATCAAATGGATTCCGGCCGCCCTAGCCATCTGGGCAAGTCTTGTCAAAGCAAACTCCACATCTTTTGAAGCCACCATCATAAGATCTGCCAGTTCATCGATAATAATCACTATATAAGGAAGCTTTTTAAGTAAACTCTCCTTTGACTCTTCTGTTTTCTCACCTTTTTTATCATTTTCTGACATCACCATTGCATTATATTGAACAATATTTCGCAACCCGGCCTGTTCAAGAAGTTCATACCGCCGCTCCATCTCCCTCACTGCCCAGAAAAGTGCGTTGGTTGCCTTTTTCATATCGGTCACAACAGGAGATATCAAGTGGGGGATATCAGCATAAACTGAAAGTTCTATACGCTTGGGGTCAATCATGATCATCTTGATTTCATCGGGTGCCGCTTTATAAAGCAGGCTGATGATCATTGCATTCAATCCCACACTCTTACCGGTTCCTGTGGCACCGGCAATCAGAAGGTGGGGCATGGAATCCATTTTTGTTACAACAGGTCTTCCAAGGAGATCTTTTCCAAGGCCAAGAGTGAGCATAGATTCAGAGCGTATATACTCTTTTGAAATTATCAAATCCCTTAAATTAACATTTTCCCTCTCATCATTGGGTATTTCAATTCCCACAACATCCCGCCCTGGAATGGGTGCAACAATTCTTATACTGATAGCGCTCAATGCAAGGGCAAGGTCATTTGACAGCCCTGCGATTTTACTGATCTTTATGCCGGGTGCGGGTCGATATTCAAAGGTAGTGATAACAGGTCCGGGCAGGATTTCAACCACATCTCCTGATACATTGAAATCACTTAGTTTGTTTTCCAGAATTTTTGCTTTGCTTTTAAGTAACTTTGTATCAATATCTGTTTGTATTTTTCTTGATTCATCTAAAAAGGATACTTTTGGAAGGATAAACTGCTGTTTTTCTCTAATATCTGTAAATTTTACATCCGGGTTAAAATCGGAATCATCTTCTTCTATCTCCACAATAACAGGTTCAGGAAAATTCTCAGTTTCTGATAATGCTTCATTTTTTGTAAACTTTTCAGGAATTTTAATCGCCTGAGGAGTCGGTGTCATATCAATCTGATTTCGCTTCTCTCTTTTTTGCTCCTGCCATTCTTTATATTTTTCTTTTAAAAAATCAATAAATTCGTGGAAATCCCGGCCAACGGTTTTTAAAAGTTTTATCATTTTCTGATTTATGAAAACAGCGATATCAACTATAGAAAGCCCTGTAGTAAGGATAAAACCAATAATCAACAAAAGGGTCAGAATAATTATACAGCCTGTGATATTGGCATATTTCAACAAAAACGATGCCGCAGTGATGCCAATGATACCGCCGGATGAAATAGTTGTATTTAAAATAGTGTAATCATCTTTAAAAAGAAAAAGCATTCCGCCGGTGCTGATCATCAATAAAAGACTGCCAACCATTGTCAAAATTATTATTTTTAATGACTTGGCTTTGATGATCCATACACTTATAAACACCAGAATAACCGGTATCCACAACGCGCCCATTCCAAACAGGAAAACAAAGGCGCCTGCAAAATGAGCGCCAAAAAGCCCGAAAGCGTTATGAATCTGTTCAGGGATATTAAAAAAATCATTGCCGATACTTGGATCCGCAATATTGTAGGAGAGCAGACTGACACAGGATAAGACAATTAAAAAAAACAGAAGTATATAGACAAGTTCTTTTTTCATACTTCGATAATCACCGGTACAATCAAGGGTCTTCTGTTTATGGTAAAGTAAAAATATTGTTTCAGCGCTTTTTGAAGTTTTTTTGTGAGCACTTCTACTTTTAACTCCGTTTCAGGGGCCATCTCCTCCACAATTTCAAGAATAACACACTGTGCATCTTCAATAAGGTATCCTGTGGCAGAATCAAATATAAACCCTTTTGAAATGAGCTGAGGACCGTAAAGGACAACGCCTGTCTCCTCATCAAGAATCATTGTAACCACCACAAGTCCACCTTCGGAAAGTTCCCGTCTCTGTTTTAACACACTTCTTCCCACATCGCCGATCCCTTTGCCGTCAACAAAAACCCTGCCCGTGTTTACCCGCTTGTCAATCCTGCCTATATCCTTATTTCCCTCTTTATTAAAGGAAATGACATCACCATCTTCAGCGACAATCACATTCTTCTTTTTCATACCCTGCTCTTCTGCAAGTCTTGCATGCACAACAAGATGCCGGTACTCCCCGTGAATTGGAATAAAATACTCAGGTTTAATCAGATTCATCATCAACTTGAGCTCTTCCCTGTGGGCATGGCCGGATGTGTGAATCTGAGCAATTTTTGAATAGACCACATCTGCACCTCTGCGGTAGAGTTTGTTGATTATACTGGCAATGGCTTTTTCATTCCCTGGTATATGCTTGGATGAGAGTATTACCTGATCACCCTTTTTAATCTTTACCTTCTTGTGCATTCCCGAGGCCATTCTCACCAGGGCAGACATGGGCTCTCCCTGACTTCCTGTCGTAATGATCACAACTTGATCATCACTGCATTTATCTATCTGTTCTACGTCCATTATCGTATTTTCAGGACATGTGATATGACCTAACTCCATGGCCACGGCAACTATCTGCTCTATACTCCTGCCATTGAGTATTACTTTTCGACCATTTTTTACGGCGATATCAATGACCTGCTGTATTCTAAATACATTTGAGGCAAACAGGGCAACGATGACTCTGTCTCTGGCAGCATCAATTAATTTTTCAAGATTGTCTGCCACTTCATGCTCAGATATTGTATACCCTTCAATTTCAACGTTGGTGGAATCTGACAACAATGCCAGCACCCCTTTCCCTCCCCATTTAGCA
>CAYZCC010000111.1:0-1990 GCA_964476805.1 uncultured Desulfobacula sp. | reverse complement strand
ACTTGAGATATCTGTATCTCTCATCTTGTCTGCATTGTGACTGATCCTGAAATCACCTGTATGGACGATCATACCTTCAGGGGTTTTTATGGCCAGGCCAACGCCGTCAATGGTACTATGGCTGACACGGATAAATTCAATTTCAAATGGCTCAATTGCAAATGTTTCCCCTGGATTGACAAGGTTCAGGTCAATATATTTATTAAGCTTAAATTCAATGAGTTTGTTTCTTATGATACGCAGAGTAAACCCTGTGCCATAAACAGGAAGCCTGATCTGTCTTAAAAGATATGGTAAAGCACCGATATGATCTTCATGTGCATGGGTGATGATTATTCCCTGGATTTTATCGCGGTTCTCAAGCAGATAATCCATGGCAGGAATAACAATATCCACTCCAAGCATATACTCTTCCGGGAACATAAGACCTGCATCAATAATGAATATGACTTCGCCATATTCAATGACCATCATGTTCAGGCCTATCTCACCGAGACCACCAAGCGGGATTATCTTAAGCATTGAAATTTCCCCTGTAATCAGTAAAATTCAATACCCAGTTTTTTAAAGATACCATCTACATATTCCATGAGCCAGTTTCGCTGCTCTTTAGTAGCACACCCCATACAGTCACACTTTATTTTTTTTTTGATTCTCACGAGGAACTCACTGGAGAGACTTGTTTCCTCAAGCATCAAAGCAAAAACATGGGAATGACAATCCTTATGTTCTTTTTGAACAGGCGTTAATATTTTTTTATCCAGTGCAAGCCAGTAAATTCCCCCAAGGGGTGAAGATTCCAGATGCGCATCAAGATAATCTTTTAATTTTTTATGATCATTGCGCCGCAACCCATCTATTAAATATGCTCTCATGGTCAATTTTATTAGCACACATCCACCAGAGTATGCAACCCGTATTGATAATAAATCACGGTATTTTATTCTAATTGACGGCGGGTGTGACTGTATCCTGAAACTCATAGAAAGCAGCCACTGACAAATCTTATCACGGAAACTAAGGAGTCACTTGAAATTGTACCTGCAGATAAAACCACCTATGTGTTTATCGGTAATCCGCCAGAGCAGTTTGCATTGCTGTGAGTGTGGATTTCATTCTTTTTTAAGTTTTAAGGGGATATGATCTTTCAAAGGTTCAAAACCAGATTTCCTATAGAAAGAAGAGGTTCCAGGCTCTGCTATAAGGCCGATCCAGTCGACACGGTTCTCTTTTAGCAAAGCAATCAGTTTCTGAATGATTCTCTTTCCAATCCCCTCTCCTCTAAACTCTTTTAACACGGTAACATCCTGAATGTAAGCATCACTTGCAAGATCTGAAAGTGCCCGGCCCATCCCGATCAGTCTGTTTTCATGAAAAGCACCCACAAAAAAAGCTGAATTTTTTACAATATGATTTAAAAAATCAGATCGCCTGTCCCAGGAGGGCTCCCACCATCCTGCATCTTTATACAGCGCCACCAATTCATACTTTGGAGCCGATCTAATGGTTTTTATTTCAATATTATCAATGGTCTTGCTGGATGAAATGTCTGTCACCGGCACACCCTTCTTATATGGATTCAAATCTTATATGGATTCAAACATTTTTGTGGCAAAATAAGGCATGACAAAAGAGGCTTCATGTATTTGAGGCGTATAATATTTCAGCTGTTTTTGAAAATTTTCAGTCACGCTTCGATAGGGCTTTTTCAATTGCGGCCCCAGAGATCCGAGGCAGACCCCGATATGACCGCCAGGGTAAGTTGGCACCAGAAAATATGAATACGCCTGAACAGGAAACAGCGCCTTTGTCATCTTCATAAGATTTATAACACACTGTTTATGAATAAAAAATGATTCGCCCTGTGTTGCGATGATACCGTTTGGCTTTAACGCTGTTTTCAGATTTTGATAAAATGGCAGTTCAAAAAGAGCCTGACCCGGGCCTATGGGATCTGAAGAATCCACAATAATGATATCATATCTGTTTT
>CAYZCC010000110.1:4793-7658 GCA_964476805.1 uncultured Desulfobacula sp. | reverse complement strand
TTTGTAACTATTCAGCGAAATTATAAAAAAAAGCAAAAAATAGAAGAAAAAGCTTGACAACGATTTTGAGCAAAAAGTGCAATTACATTTTTCAAAACAGCTCTTTGATATAGCGCCCATTAAAGCATCGTATGTGGCTTTCAATGCCGCTTTTGCCTTGATTACATGACCATGGGTCAGTAAATAATTATCAAGCGGTATCGGCGACTACAGGGCAAAAAAAGTCGGTTTCAAAACCTGTCATGAAGGCTTAAAGTAGTTTTGCATCACTTAAACATATGTTTATCCTCTTTTTTTTAAAAAGCTCAATTTGTCATGTAAGATTAATCAAACCATATCCAACTGTCAACAACAAATGGTCATGATTTTTTTGGAACAGGTCAAGGCAGACAATCTCTTATGGCAGATAGTTTAAAAAAAACTTCACAATAATTTTGTTCTAACATTTAAATGCTCAAAGGCGGGTGCTGGTGTGTTTCATCTGTCTCATTCTTACGCCGCCCGCCGTCAATTAGAATAAAATTACTGTGGAAAAGCTTGTTAATTCTTGACATTTTGACGCTTCAGCATTAAAAAAAGAGAGTTTAATAAAGAGAGTTTAATAAAGAAAGTTTAATAAAGAAAGTTTAATAATGATAAAAAGTATATAATCAGCAACATCTAACATCAGGAAACCAAACTCGGGAAATTAAGTTATGGATTATAAAAAAACCTTGAACCTGCCTTCAACAAAATTTGCAATGAAGGCCAATCTGCCTTCCCAGGAGCCAGAACTGTTAAAAGAGTGGGAAGATAAAAAGATTTACAAAAAACTAAGAGAACAGTCAAAGGAGAGGCCGGGCTTCATACTTCATGACGGCCCTCCCTATGCAAATGGCTATCTGCACATGGGGCATGCGCTTAATAAAATTTTAAAGGATATTATTGTCAGGTCCAGGCAGATGGCAGGCTTTAATGCGCCATATGTTCCGGGGTGGGACTGCCATGGCCTTCCCATTGAACACAATGTGGATAAAAAACTGGGTAAAAGAAAGTTGGAAATGACACATGTTGAAGTGAGAAAAGAGTGCCGCTCCTATGCTGCAAAATTTGTGGATATTCAAAGTAAGGAGTTCAAACGATTTGGCGTGATCGGGGAGTGGGACAGACCTTATTTGACCATGAATTATCCATATGAAGCGATTATAGCCAGAGAGTGTGGAGAGTTTGCCCTGGCCGGTGATATGTTTTTAGGGGAAAAACCAATTTACTGGTGCTGTAGCTGTAAAACAGCACTTGCAGAAGCAGAAATTGAATACCATGACCATACTTCTCCCTCAATTTATGTAAAATTTCCTGTCAGAGATGACTTTTCCGATGTCATTGGATCGGATGCCCCGGGGGCAGCTGATGAAATTTTTGTTGTCATCTGGACGACAACGCCATGGACCATCCCTGCCAATCTTGGCATATGCCTGCATCCGGATTTTATTTACAATGCTGTAAAAACTGAGAGCCAGGGAGTTTTAATCCTTGCAAAGGATTTAACTGAACAGGTTATGGAAGAGTTCGGCATTGAAAATTATTCAATTTTAAAGGAGTTTACTTCTACAGAGCTTGAAAACAGGAAGTGCAAACACCCGATTTATGACAGGGATTCTCTGATCATACTTGGCAGCCATGTAACCCTTGAAGCGGGTACCGGTTGTGTTCACACAGCTCCGGGGCATGGAGCAGACGATTATATTGTGGGCAGACAATATGGACTTGAATGCTACTCCCCTGTTGCAGACAATGGTGTGTTTACAAAAGAGGTTGAACATTTTGACGGTCAATTTATTTTTAAGGCAGATGCCGCTGTTAATGAAAAATTAAATGATTTAAATCTGCTGCTTAAAAATGAAAACCTGTCTCACTCCTATCCCCATTGCTGGAGATGCAAAGAACCTGTGATTTTCAGGGCAACCCCCCAATGGTTTCTCTCAATGGATAAATTGGCGCTTCGACAGAAAACCCTTGATGAAATTAACAATGTCAAATGGATTCCCTCCTGGGGCAGAAACAGAATTTATTCCATGATAGAAAACAGACCGGACTGGTGTCTTTCAAGACAGAGGGCATGGGGGGTCCCCATTCCTGTATTCCATTGCAAAGAGTGTGCTGAAGTCTATGTCACAAGGCAGTCTGTGGACAGAATTCATGAACTGTTTAAAGAACACTCATCAGATATCTGGTTTGAAAAAGATGCAAAATTTTTAATGCCTGAAAATGCAAAATGTGAAAAGTGCGGATCAATGGATTTTGAGAAAGACAATAATATCCTTGATGTGTGGTTTGATTCAGGAGTCAGTCACGCAGCCGTTCTTCTGGAGCGCGAAAATCTATACAGACCTGCAGAAATGTATCTTGAGGGAAGTGATCAGCACAGGGGATGGTTTCACTCTTCTTTACTGACCGCTGTTGCACGAACAGGAAAAGCGCCTTACAAGTCTGTTCTCACTCATGGGTTTTTAGTGGATGAAAAAGGTCATAAAATGTCCAAATCTGTTGGTAATGTCGTTTTTCCTGATTCGGTTATAAAACAGTATGGAGCGGATGTGTTAAGGCTCTGGGTGGCTTCGGCAGACTACACAGGTGATGTCTCTATCTCCGATAATATTATAAAACAGATGTCAAATGCCTACCGCCGCATAAGAAATACATGCAGATTCATGCTGGGTAATTTTACTGATTTTGATGTCACAAAGGATTTAAGAGATGTTAAAAATATGTCTGACCTTGACCGGTTTATCCTGCACAGACTTTATCATGTAGTCAAAAGATCCATTGATTTTTATGAAAAATATGAATTTTATAAAATTTATCATACGCTTCACAATTTTTGCA
>CAYZCC010000110.1:0-4783 GCA_964476805.1 uncultured Desulfobacula sp. | reverse complement strand
TATCTGGATATTATAAAAGACAGGCTCTACACCTCTCCTGAAAACGATCCTCTGCGCCGTGATGCCCAGAGTGTCATCTATTTTATCCTGGACAGCATTGTGAAAATCATGGCTCCCATACTGCCTTTTACAGCAGATGAAGTCTATAAACACATGCCCCGCACAGATGATAAAAAAGAGAGTATTCATCTTGAACCCATGGTGGAAACAAATGATCAATGGCAGGATGATGAACTTGCAAAAATCTGGGGAAACATCAGGAATCTGAGGACAGAAGTTACAAAAGCACTGGAAAACGCACGAAAGGATAAATTGATTGGACACCCCCTTGATGCCGCTCTTGAAATAAAACTGCCGGATACAGATTTAAAAGAGCAGGTTGAAAATATGTCAGAAAATCTAAATGACATTTTCATAGTGTCACAGACCCAGATTGTTGATACAATTGATGAGACGGCATACAGAGGAAAAGAGATGAAAGGCCTTTATATCAAGGTTAACAGGGCCGCAGGTGAAAAGTGTGAACGATGCTGGCGTTTTGATGAAAATACAGGTTTTGACAAGGAACATCCGGCTGCCTGTGAAAGATGTGTCAAAGCGCTGCATAAGATATTGTAAATTGAATCAAATTTGGAATAATATCTGGGCAAGACTTCTTTTTATCAGCGGTTTCATTGTTTTTTCCGACCAGATAAGCAAATATATTATCAAAATAAATCTTGAGTTATATGATCATATTATTGTGATTCAAAATTTTTTTAATATTACCCATATTTTAAATCCAGGAGGTGCTTTCGGCCTGTTTGCCACAACTCCTCCCGGAGTTAGAAAATTTGTTTTTCTATTTGTACCCTCTGTTGTGGCACTTTTTATAGTGTGGTTTTATAAAAAGAGTGCGCAAAATTATATGTTTCTTTCCCATGGGCTTGCCATGATATTTGGCGGAGCCATTGGAAATCTGATTGACAGATTTATTTACGGCCAGGTGGTTGATTTCCTTGATTTTTATATCGGTGCTTATCACTGGCCCGCATTTAATATTGCAGACAGTTCAATCGCCATTGGCACGGGGATCTTGAGTTACCATATTATATTAAAAAAAATCCCTGATATATGATTGAAGCGTGGGAGTGAAAAATGGGTCATTTCATCGGCTGTTTTGTTCCATCTTATTTGTTAACTATTAATTTATATAATTTATAAAATCATGCATCCCGTCCTTATGACTATCGGCAGTTTTAATCTTTACACATACGGACTTTTTGTGGCTCTCGGGTTTTTTACTGCCATGCAGGTTTCAAAAATCAATGCAAAACCCCATGATATATCTGCCGAGACGATTACAGATATATTTTTTGTCATTTTTGCATCCGCCCTTGTGGGATCCAGACTTTTATATGTTTTAATCAATTTCAGTGAATATAAAAACAATCTGATCGGCATCTTTCAGATATGGAACGGCGGACTGGTCTTTTTTGGCGGGTTTGTTGCGGTTTGTGCAGCCTGCCTTATCTATTTCAAGAAGAAAAACCTTCCTATTTTGAAAACTGCTGATATTATCTCACCCGGCATTGCAGTCGGGCATGCCATTGGAAGGATAGGGTGTCTTTTTGCAGGATGCTGCTATGGAAAGGTTTGTGAGTGGCCCATTGCCATAAAATTTACCAATTCAGACTCTCTTGCTCCCCTCCATGTTTTTCTGCATCCAACACAGATCTATTCAATCATATCCAATCTGGCTGTTTTCCTTGCGCTCTTATGGCTGCAGAAACGAAAAAAAAAATTTGATGGCCGGGTGTTTTTGATTTATATCATCCTCTACTCTCTGCTGCGGTCTATTATAGAATTTTTCCGGGGGGATTTCAGGGGAGATTTTATCTTTGATTTTATTTCCATGTCCCAGGGTATTGGATTTATGGTCTCTTTAACTGCCTTTGTTCTTTTAATTAAACTTTCAAAATCTTCCAATGACTCATCATCAAACAGTTAAACATAATCATTTGGAGAATTTTTTAAATTCAGCCCCCAGTAATACCCTTCCTGATCTGATTTTTATACATGGAGAGCCGTATCTTATAAAACAAGCTCTTGACAACACCTCATCCTATCTTCTCGGCAGCCGTCCTGACAAGTTTGCTGTCGAAGTCCTTGAAGGAGGATCTGTGACCATGGGTGAAATAATAGAACAGGTGTCCACATTCTCTTTTTTCGTGTCAGAAAAAATTGTAGTGGTAAAAAATATTCCGCTGTTTCAACCTAAAACAAAAACCAGTGAAATTGTTTTTTCACAATCTGAAACAGACCATTTCATGGATTTTATTGAAAAAGGCATTCCAGAAAACCACTATTTAATTCTTACTGCAAACAGTGTGGATAAAAGGAAAAAAACATTTAAAAAAATCCAAAATAAAGCGCTGATTATTGACTGTCAGGTGGCAGCAGGTTCAAGAAAAGCAGATATTGATGAGCAGAGAGCTGTATCGCAGCGCATTGCCCGGAAGATTGTGTTAAAAGCAGATAAAAAACTGGACACAAACGCTTTTATTTCACTTTTTGATTTGACCGGATTTAATCTTGAACTCTTCTCCAGAAATCTGGAAAAACTCATTCTCTATGCAGGGAAGAATTCAAATATTACGAATGAAGATGTCAAAAGCGTTATAAGCCGGGACAAAACAGATCCTGTTTTCAATCTTACCAATGCTTTTATGGAAAAAGATGTTAAGAAAGCACTTTTTTATTTTAATTCACTTATTTTTAAAGGCTTTCATATTTTACAGATGTTACGATCCCTGGAAAACCAGATAAGAAAATTAATACTTGTAAAATGCTGCGTCTTGCAACTCAGTCAAGGTAAAACGCTTGGCATTAAAAAAATGGGTTTTAATGGTTTTAAACAAAACATTCTCCCCGGAATTGTTGAATATGATCAAAAAACCAGAAAAGATATTAAGGAACTTAATGAATATTTTGTCAGTCAGGATTCTAAAAAAAAAACAAAGCAGAATGAACTTTTGATTGCTCCAAACCCCAAAAATGCATATCCTGTATTTCAAACATTTCAAAAATCAGAAAATTTTTCACAAAAAGAGTTAAACCAGGCATTGATTTTTTTAAGTGATCTGGATTACAGGATGAAGTCATCATCTTTTGATGTAAAAACAGCCCTTGAAAATTTTATCATTAACACCTGCTCTAAAGGAGGATTTGTCTATGCTCAGGAAAACTAAAATAGTGGCAACCATCTCCAATTTAAACGGCTCACCTGATTTTATCAGAGGGCTTTACCGGGCAGGTGTAAATGTTGTCAGACTGAATACCGCCTATATGACCCATGATGATGCCATGCAGGTTATCAAAAATACAAGAGAGGTATCAAAAAAAATAGGGGTTCTCCTGGATACTAAAGGCCCGGAAATCAGAACCTGTGATAATGATGAGTCCCTGGCGGTAAAATATGGTGATATTATTCGAATAAAAGGGGCGCCCGGTGAAAAATCTCAGGGTGATGTGGTCTGCGTCTCTTATGAACATTTTGTCAGAGATGTCCCCGTGGGCAGTTCCATATTGATTGATGACGGTCACATCGCACTCGCTGTAGTGGAAAAAGATGATGCGTATTTAAAATGCCATGTGGAAAATGATGGACGGATTGATCCCAGAAGAAGTATCAATATCCCATCTGTTCATGTCAAACTACCGGCCTTAAGTGAAAAGGATATTGGTTTCATCAAATTTGCCGCTGACAATGATCTTGATTTTATTGCCCACTCTTTTGTAAGAAACAAGGAGGATGTCATTGCCGTCCAGAAGATTTTAGATACAAAGCAATCCTCTATTAAAATTATAGCAAAAATAGAGAACTCACAAGGGGTTGAAAATATAAATCAAATTCTTGATCATGCCTATGGAATTATGATTGCAAGGGGTGATCTGGCAGTTGAAATTCCAAAGGAACAGATTCCTTTGATTCAAAAACAGATTGTTAAAATATGTATTGAAAAAAGAAAACCCGTCATTGTTGCCACCCAGATGCTGCACTCCATGATAAACTCCCCCATACCCACAAGAGCTGAAGTGTCAGATGTTGCCAATGCGTGCCTGGATCATACGGATGCACTGATGCTTTCAGGAGAGACTGCAAATGGGAAATATCCGGAGGTGGCTGTCAGAACCATGGCAAATATTGCAGTGGAGGTAGAAAAAAAAAGGAGCAGTTTTACAAATACGCCTTATCCCAGCGATGACAAAATTACTGCTTACCTTGCCAAGGCTGCTGTTAAAGCTTCCTTAAGACTGGAAACAAAGGCGATTGTTGCAGATACGCTTACAGGGAAATCTATCAGGGCGCTTGCAGCCTACAGATGTGATAATCCGATCTATGCACAGGTCTATGATAAACAGGTGACGAGGCAGCTGTCTTTGTCTTTTGGTGTTTTTGCAGAGTATCTTCCTTTTGATATGAGGAAAACGGCATCTTTGAAGCCTTCCATAATCAGACTTTTAGATAGAAAATTGATCAAACCGGAAGATCTTATTATCGTGATTGCCGGAAGTTTTGATGTCAAACAGGGGACATCTTGTATTGAAATCAGCACAGCGATGAATTTTAAAGATACATTTACATTATGAAAAGTGATCTTTCTTTTTTAAAATTTAATGGGGACTGATGCCCAAGGCAATACCAGAACTGTGCCAAAATTTTGTGTTCAATCCGGGAGAAATTTGCTGTTTTTCTACAGAAACTAATTAAAATCCATTTGCATTATACTGATATTTAGAA
>CAYZCC010000109.1:4392-7678 GCA_964476805.1 uncultured Desulfobacula sp. | reverse complement strand
GTGATATTTTTCAACAATTTCAATGGATTCCGTATATTCGTTCGGACACTAATTATGAAATAAATACCATTCAGTCTGATGAGGCTATATTGAGAAAAGATGAAAACAGATCCGCTCAAATTAAATCAGATGACAATCTGTCAAATTCAACCTGGCCGTCAATTCAACGCAGAATGATATTCAAAGCGCTTCAACATCTGCTGTCTTATTTTGATCCAATATCTTCTTGCTTTTTATAACACTCTGATTTAACATCTTTTTGGACCTGGCATATCTTTTTCTGAAACTTAGGAGGCGTAAAACCGGAAGCTATGTCTGGTGCAAAAAAAACAGGGAGAACAGGGAGGTCAAAATGCCTATTATATCTGTAACAAATGGACTCTATTCCAATTCTGAAAACATTGTTAAAATGTTTAGTGAAAAATTCAATTATGGTATCATTACAGATGCAGACATGATTGAGCGGACACATCAAGCCACAAAAATTAAAAAACCGACTCTTAAAAAAGTGTTGGAAAGCAAACAGATTGCTTTTAATGATTTTACTCATGAAAAAGAGAAAAGTATTATAGCATTCAAGCAAACGCTTTCCGCTCTGGTCAAAGAGGGAAATTATATTTTTTATGGCCTTCTCGGACACCTGATTCCAAAAAAAGTCAGTCATATAATGAGAATTTTAATCATTTCCGCAAAAGAAAAACGCATAGAAAATGCAATGGCAAAACATAATTTATCTGAAAAAGATGCCATAAAGCAAATTTATAATTCAGATAAGAAGGCCTTTTTATGGACAGATTCCCTTTTTAATAAAAAAGCGTGGGATGAAACTCTTTATGATATTGTAATCCCTTCAAGAGAATTTGATCCTGATAAAGCAGTTGAACTTATTTCAAAACATCTTGAAAAACTTCCCTTTAACAATGAGGAAATTATTAAACACGAAGTCTTTGACTTTCATCTGTCCGCTCATATTGAATCAATTTTAGGTGAAATAGGACAAGCGCTTAAAGTTGATTCCAGAAATGGCAATGTGATAATAACCATTGATAAAAAAGTGCTGATGCTCTCAAAATTACAGCAGAAAATCATTAAAACAGTAGAAGCGGTTGGGGGGGTAAAATCTGTGGAGACAAAAATAGGACAAAATTATTATAAAAGCAATATTATTCACCACTTTGAATTTGAAACACCATTGCGGGTACTTCTTGTAGATGATGAAAAAGAGTATGTTCATACACTTTCTGATCGTTTGAGACTGCGGCAGTTTGCCAGTGAAATTGTCTATGATGGCCAGGAAGCTTTGAATTTTACTGATCAGGAAGAGACTGAAGTGATTCTGCTTGATCTGAAATTACCGGGTGTTGAAGGTTTTGATGTATTAAAGAAAATTAAAGAGACAAAACCCCATATTGAGGTCATTATTCTTACCGGACATGGCTCTGAGGAAGATAGAAAAACCTGTATGGAACTTGGAGCGTTTGCATACCTGAACAAACCCGCAGATATTGATTTAATAACCGAAACAATGAAAAAAGCATATGAAAAAATTGAATTGGCAAGAAACAATGAGCATTAACCATCACAAGGTGTTAACTATAAAAAAATAATCTTAACATCTTCTCGTATTTTTTTTGCTTTGGTTTACATCTATTCGCCGAATCTGTGAAGGATATCATTGATTCTTTAATCGGTCTTTTTTTCAATAGGCTGGCTTTTATCCGCTTTGGCTTTTTTTATTTTAGCAGTAAGCACTTCAATATCCGCAGGTTTCTCAAGCAAATCAGATGCGCCGGCTTTCATTGCTTCTACTATTTTTTCAACAGTAGCATAGCCTGTGAGCAGAATAATATGGAATTCCGGGCTTTTGGCTTTAATTGATTTAAGTGCCTCCATGCCGTCCATTCCAGGCATCTGAAAGTCCATGACAATTGCATCAAAGTGTTCTTTTTCTATAATGGACAGAGTTTGAGCGACAGATTCAGCGGTTGTAATTTCAAGACCTCTGGCTTTCATACGGGTGGCCATGATTTCGAGGAAATCTTTTTCATCATCCACAAGCAATACTTTTCCCAACATTGCACGCCTCCTCAAAATCAAACTCTATCTGACCATACAAGGCCAAACCTGCTGTTTTCTAAATTCTTTTCAACCCAGATACCCAGATATTCCATTAAAACCCTCTCTTCATCAGTTGTAAAGAGGTTATCCATAAATCCATCTTCCATAGTACCCATTGAAAACCAGACAGTCACCGCCTCTTTATCCTGTTGAAATGAAATACTCACCTTTTTTTCCTGAACAGCTGCCTTACATGCTGTTTCAACGGCTTTCCAGATCATATTTTCAAGTAAAAACGGGTTGCTCCTGATATTCATGGAAAATGGAGCAGGGTTCACTTCAACTGACACCTGGTACATATCAATCAGCCTTGATGCCAGATCCAGTGTAAACCGTATGGTTTTTTCAATATCTATCATCTGATTTGAGAGATCAACACTGTGTGAAAATTTATTCAACCGTTGTAATATTGAATTGGAACGCTTCACCTGTTTTTTTATATTTTTTGAAACTGAACTGACCTGTTCAATGGAAATCATTCCGTCCCGGGACATCAGGGAGAGGTCATCCATCAACCCAATATTTTCATTAATAATTGCCAGCGTATTTTTAATTTCATGGGTGGCTGAAGCAGACATTTTACCAAAGAATCGAAACCCACCTTCTGTCAGGTAATGTGCGCTTTTTTTTCTCATTTTTTAAATCTCACTATTCTTAATCCGATTCAAGCAATTCCTACTTATCATTCGATATCTGCGGTACAGTTTCTTTATCAGAACACGCCTCTTTACCGGCTGTTAAAGGCAGGATAACAATAAATGATGTCCCTTTACCCAGTTCGCTTTTTGCCACAATATGACCATTCATCTCCTTGATTAATCCATAGGTGATAGAGAGGCCAAAACCTGTACCCCAGTGGGAATCTTTGGACGAGAAAAACGGTTCAAATATCTGGTTGATATCACTGCTTGAAATACCCATACCCGTATCACTGATTGTGATAACGACTTTTTTATCTTTATTTAATCTAACGTCTACCATTAGCTGCCCTCCCCCATCTTCCATTGCAGCAAAGGCATTGTTAAACAGATTTAAAAATATCTGCTGAAGGTTTCCCCTGTCACATTCAAAACTTTCTATATTATCCCGGCTCTTAAAAGACATTGTTATACCCTGACGCTGGGCATCTTCTTCTAAAAAAGAAAATATCTGTCTGATTATTTTCTCG
>CAYZCC010000109.1:0-4382 GCA_964476805.1 uncultured Desulfobacula sp. | reverse complement strand
CTCGACATCCACAGGTTCGATTTTGGAATCCATATGCCTTGCAAAATCCAGCAGTCCCCGGGTGACTATGCCACATCGTTCAACCGATTCAAGAATATCCTTTGTCAGTTGATTGAGCTGTTCATTGGGTTCAAACTCCTTTGTCAGTGTTAAAATATCCTGGATCAGACCTGTTTTCTGATCAATTATTGCAAGGGGGTTGTTAATCTCATGGGCTATTCCAGATGCAAGACGTCCTATGGATGCAAGCTTGTCTGTATAACCAATATGATGCAGCGCTTTGATACGTTTGCTGTCTGCTTTATGGATACGCCCCACAAGAAATGTTGCCATACCCATTATTGACAACACAATAACGACAATACTGACAGCAAGATATCCCACAAGTTTAAGCCTGGGTTTTATCCACAGTTCTGCAATATTTTCTCTGCTTTTTACAAGTACAAGGGTCAGTGATGAATTGGGTATCCTGGCATATCCGGCAATCACATCTATTCCACCCGGGGTTATCACTTCTTTGATACCGGCAGTATCTTCCAGCATATCTGTGTGAAAAGTATTGGCAATATTGAACTGATTATAATAGGAAGATGGGGTCAGCAATCGGCCTTTCGGGTCAACAACAAACATATCTTCATCCTCTGTGCAGTCACACTGTTCAGAATATTCAAAAGCATATTTTTCCACATCCTCTGACAAGGAGATTGAAATGACAGCAGAGGTTAAAATCCTGGATATGGCGTGTTTTATCTCATCTTCAATGGTTTTACGGCTGAGACGAAAATCCATAAAACCCATGACACAAAGGGGTAAAATAGCCATAAAAGTGGTGACCACAACAATCAGTTTCCATTTGCGCTGAAAATTAAAACCACTGTGTGCTTGGCTATCGGCAATATTGTGATGGTCCCAGAATGCAGGTTTTAATTTTTTTAATCTCTTCATACCATTCGTTTTTGGCAGGTATTGGTATTGCTTTGTAATTTAACATATGTTACTTTGTTAAATATAATAACCAGTCCTATAAAGAGTGAATGACTGCCACCCAAATATTGGAATCAGAGAAAAAAGTCAAGGCAAACATGGAAAACAAAATACCAGAAAAAGCCCAATTGCTGGAAAAGCTTCAAATCAGTGGATTTAATGTCCCAGACTTTATTTATATGCCGGCTGAGAATTTTACCGGCAAAACATTTGAAAAACTGGAAGCCTTCTTAGAAAATCACAAAGGAAGCTATAAGGTAATTGCAAGGAGCGCTCACCCTAAAGAGTCTGAATTTAAGGGCGGTACATTTGACTCCATTGAAACATATGCTGATATTGGCGGCATCAAATATGCCAGAAAAAAAATAATAAAAATGGCAAAGACTTCTAAGAAACTGTCAATCGAACGTCAGAAGACATTTAATCATGCGCCTGAGATTAATCTTGATGAAATGGGTATTGTTGTCATGCCTTTTGTTGATGGTTCAAGTGTCATGACAAAAATGATAGGCGACAGCTGGGAATTTGGTTATTGCAGAGACCGGTGTCACAGAGTGCAAAGTGACCCGCACATTACCAAGGTGCCCCATGACAGAAGGCTTTTAGATCTTTCAAAAGAGATTCAGAGAACTCTGGGGGTCCGGTGTGAAATTGAATATATTATCACCAGTGGGGGAGATATCCATGTTGTCCAGGCAAAAGATATTTCAAGTATTGAAACCCTTGAGGATAAAGAGAGCCAGCAATCCATTCAGCTTGATGGAATCCGGCGTATCCGTAAAAGGAGGAATTACAGGGAAAGACCCGTATATGTCATGGACAACAAATCTTTTTATATTGATATTATTACCCAGTGTGAGAATTTTATTCATGAATTTGAGAAATCAAAATCTGCTGATATCAATACTATTTTACACAGCATACAAACCTATGAAAATGAATTGGAATCTTTTGCTCTCCGACATCAGCGGTTTGCTGTTCTCGGCTTTTCCATACAAGATTCCAGTGATCTTTTTCAAATAGCCAATAATTACCTTGAGGATCTGCCTGAATTTCAGAAAACTTTATCAAAAGCCCTGCATAATAATTTATATAAAATTGATATTTTTCTTGGAGAAGCAGACACCTTGATTGCCAAAGACAAGTTTCGAATCAATCTATGCAGTCATGACGCCTATGGTATTGACAGTGTAAGAAATCCTTTATGGTCCGCTTTCTGGGAAATTGAGAGACACGATACAATAGTCAGAAAGTTTAAAAATCTTGGATTTAAAACAGATGACACCATCGGAATTGATATTAATCCTGAAGGGTTTCCCCTGATTTACAGAATTTAAAACCCTTCACTCAAAATCAAGCCTGTCATTAATTTCCGGTAATAACTTTTTTTGATCTGCAACCTGTGACGCCTCTAAAAGTTCAGAAACTTTATTATTTTGACTATTGACCTGCTCTCTATTGATTTATTGTGATTTATTGTGATTTATTGCGAGGGTCTGGGTCATACCTTTTCCGCTTGCGGCAGGGGAATTCGGTGTACGTGGGAATGAACTTAAATTTAGAAGGGAAAAAGATTATGGACGATACAATTACAGTTGAAGAAGTAGAGCTAGCACAACAGGCGTGGGGTGATGGAATAGTTGCGATAGGAGAGGCATTCATAAACAAGAAGGATTTTATTGCCCGGGCTGAACAACACCTTGATGAGTTGTACAATTTTCAATCAGGTCAGGTGCTGTTCAAGCCCACAAAGGCAGCAGAAACACAGTTTCGCAATGAACATGAGAGCGCCCTCTCCTATTTTGTAGGGGGCAATGACAAATTTGCAGAGGATCACGGCTTTGCCATTCAGCCATGGACCCGTGTCCGATTTGAAAATGCCGGTTTAATTCTGCATGATGATTATGCTGTTGCCATGGGTAATTATTTCTTCACCCAGACCGATGGTACTGAAGTGAAAGTTGAATACACTTTTGGCTATAAAAAGGTTGGCGCCCGTTTAAAAATCAATCTACATCACTCTTCCATACCTTTCAATGAATGATTTCTGGATAGATTGACACTGTTTTCATGATTTAGTAAGTTACCGTTCATGAATTACAGGGCCATCACAAATGTTCTGGGAAAACTATTGATTGTTACCGGCAGTTCCATGATTTTCCCTCTGATCTGCTCACTATTTTACAAAGGAGACGATTTCTATGCCATTGCAATTACAGGAGTCCTCACTGTCTGCATAGGGTGTCCTTTGTGGTGGTTTTGCCGCAGATTTGATGATGTAAACATAAAAGATGGATTTTTCATTGCCTTTTTTGGATGGATTTTAATTTCTGCTGTCTCTGCTGTACCATTTATGATCCATGGATCAATCCCCTCTTTTACCGATGCATTCTTTGAGATGATATCAGGTTATACAACAACCGGGGCAACCATATTGACAGATATTGAAGCCGTTCCACACGGATTACTATTCTGGCGCAGCCAGACCCATCTGCTGGGGGGAATGGGGTTTTTAACACTGACCATTATATTTCTGCCCCATGGCATGGGAGGGGTACACCTTTTCAGAGCTGAATCAAGCCCGGGACAGGTGATTACCAAGGAAAAATTCATCCCCCGCAACAAAGACACCATGGTGTGGCTGTGGGGAATTTATCTGGCTTTGAATATTCTGGAAACCATGATGCTGTGCGGTGGCGGCATGCCACTTTTTGATTCCCTCTGCCACTCTTTCGGCACGGTATCAACATCTGGTTATTCCCCATGGAATGCCAGCATCGAACACTATAACAATGCTTATTTTGACTGGGTTATTATTCTTTTTATGTTTCTTGGCGGTATGACATTCATGCTTTTCTATCACATCGCCCATGGAAACTGGAATATTATAAAGGTCAATACTGAGTTTCGATGGTATGTTGGATTTCTGCTCTTTTTCTGCATCATGGTGTCGTGGATTTTATGGAAGGGAAATACATATGGTTTAATGGATTCCATCCGTTATGCAACCTTCCAGGTCACCTCTATTCTTACAACCACAGGATTTACAACGGCAGATTATGAACAGTGGCCCCAGGCAGCACAGATGTTTATTTTTATGGTCTGCTTTATCGGTGCATGTGCAGGATCCACCACCAGCGGCATTAAAATTGTTCACTATATTTTGATAATTAAATTTGGTATTGCCCAGATAAAGCGCATCTATTTTAGTCCCATGTCTGTGATATCCATACGGTTGAACCAGCGCCCAGTGGAACTGCAGATTATATATATCGCTTTCTGCTATTTTATTGTGAATATTTTCCTTGTTCTTGGCGGGGGGTGTTTCATGACTCTGGTGGATAAAATAGATTATCATACTGCAATCAGTTCTGTTATTTCAGCATTGATGAACATCG
>CAYZCC010000108.1:0-7687 GCA_964476805.1 uncultured Desulfobacula sp. | reverse complement strand
TTGATGGGGATGCCCGGGTCAAAAGCCGATTTAATGGCCATGAACACATAGGCATAGGTGAAATTATAAACCACATTGACACCCCATCTGACCTGTTTTGATGTCCCGTCAAAATCAACATGAATTTTTGAACCCTCCACTTTTACGGTCAGCTTGATGGGAATATCAGGTTTGTCTCCTGCGCCTTCAATAATGCCCTCATGGGCATATGTGCCGTCCTTGATTTTATCAATGGCGGACTTCATGCTTGTTTCAGTCCTCTCAATGATTTCATCGGCAAGGTCATCCAGGGTGTCAAGCCCCTCATCTTCCATCATCTCTATGATTTTCCGGGAACAGACATGATTGGCGGCCACCTGGGAGCGGATATCTCCGTCAAACTCCTTTGGGGTTCTCACATTCCAGCGGATCATGTTGACAAGACTCTCATTGAGCCGGCCGGCTTCATAGAGCTTTGTCAGGGGAATATACAGGCCCTCAGCATAGACATCACGGTTATCTGAAGCCGTTCTTCCGCCAATATCAGTGTGGTGGAATATGCATGCTGTAAATGCCACAGGCCGTCCCTTGAAAAATATAGGACTCCATACGCAGACATCATTCAGGTGACCGGCAAGAAGCCAGGGATCATTGACAATAAAAATATCCCCTTCATTATAATTTTCAATAGGGATGGAGTTGACAATTTTTTTCATGCCAAGCGCCATGGCACCTGCCATGCCGGGAGTACACAAAGTTCCCTGTACAAGTTCATTCCCCCGGCTGTCTGTAAACATGCAGGTATAGTCATGTGCATCCCTTAAAAGAGATGAAAATGCTGTTCTGATGACAGATGCATCCGCTTCGTCCACTATGGATATAAGCCTTTTCCAAAGGATTTCCAGGGGAATCGGGTCGATTTTTTTTTGTGCGGTTGTCATTATTTTGCCTCTCCCCTCCTGCTTAATGATGTCAATCCAGATAAACCCGAACTCATCCACTCTGGCGCTGGTATCCTCTCCAATTACAATGGTGGACTCACGCTCCTCGATGATGGCAGGCCCATTAAACGTTGCCTCTGGAAACAGTTTAGAGCGGTCATAGACTGTAAAAGGAATGTACTCTTTTTTGATAATGGAAAATGCCTTGCGTTCACCCTTGATACACTTTTCAATATCACGCTGTTTTGTTGTCAGCCTTGAGATTGAAAATGGTTTTTCAGGAAGACGTGCTCTTACCTTGAAAGTTACAAATTCCACAGGTGATTCAGCAGACGTTCTGCCGTAAAGCCTTTGATACGCTTCATCAAACAGTGTCCGTATTTCGGTTTTGGAAAATTTTGTAAAATCTCTATTATCAATGGCAAGATCAATTGGTGCTCCCTGACCTACAAACCGCATCAAAAGCGTTCTTTCATGGATGACTTCATCACTGCTCCGGGCGCCTTCAAGAATTTTTGTACTCTCTTGCTCAAGTTCTCTGAAAAGCAGCTCAAGTTCTTTAAAATCAGCTTCTTCAAGCACTTTTCTGTGACTTCTTGAAAGGTCAAATGCCACAGGCGCTGTAAAAAAACCAAGTGCTGAACCCACTCCTGCAAGGGGGGGAACGAGAATAGCGGGTGCGCCTATTTTTTTGGCAAGTCCGTAGGTGTGAACAGGTCCGGCACCGCCAAAGGCTGATACGGTGACGATGTTTGGATTGCCGCCTTTTTCTGCAATATGGGTCTTGGCGGCTGCTGCCATGGTTTCATTGATAAGATCATGGATGCCGAAAGCCGCTTCCACCATTGTTGTTCCAAGGGGCTTTGCAATTTTTTCTTCGATTGCCTTTTTGGAAAGCACTATATCAAGTGCCATGGTGCCGCCAAGGAAAAAGTCAGGATCAAGATATCCCAGGACAAGGTCAGCATCTGTTACCGTGGGATGATCACCCCCCTGTTTGTAACAGGCAGGTCCAGGATCTGCTCCTGCACTTTCAGGACCGACCTGCAGCAATCCAAGACTGCTGATCTGGGCGATGCTTCCGCCACCTGCACCAATCTCCATTAAATCCACAACAGGCACCTGTATGGGCAGACCGGATCCTTTTTGAAAACGCTGGACACGCCCGACTTCAAAGGTAGATACAAGTCCTGCATGGCCATCCTGAATCAGACATGATTTAGCGGTTGTCCCTCCCATATCAAAGCAGAACATATCCTTGATATTTAACATCCGGCCATAATGCTGGGACGCAATAACAGCTGCAGTAGGACCGGATTCAATGATCCGTACGGGAAAATCCTTTGCAGTTTCAACTGAAGTGATCCCGCCAGAAGAGAGCATGATAAAAAGCCTGCCGCCAAATCCGATGGTTCCAAGTCTTTTCACCAGTTTATTTAAATACCGGTAGGTTATGGGTTTTACATAGGCATTTACAGCCGTCGTGCAGGTTCTTTCATACTCTTTTATTTCTTGAAGCACCTCAAAAGATGTGGACACAAAGAGTTCCGGCGCCTCTTTCTCAATGATCTCTTTTATCTTCTTTTCATTGACGGCGTTTTCATAGGAGTTGATAAAACAGACAGCAATGGATTCTATCCCCTCTTTTTTAAACTTTTCAAGAAGATCCATTACCTCTTTTTCATCCACACCTTTCAGCACTCTGCCGTCAAAGGTCAGCCGTTCATCAATCTCTGCCCTGTCTGATCTGGGAATAATGGGTTCCGGGTATTCACTGAAAATATCATAGGCATCATAGCGTTTTTCCCTTCCAAGTTCCAGAATATCCCTGAATCCCTTGGTTGTTATAAGCGCTGCCCGGGCGCCTTTTCTTTCAATAATGGCATTAATAACCAGGGTAGTACCGTGAATGATCTCTTCAACACTCTCCATAAACCCGGGCAGAATTTCAGCCAGCTCTCTGACACCTTTTTCAATAGCGTCTGACGGATCAGAAGGAGTGGTCAGACATTTATTTGTATAAAACTCCCCTGTTATATTATTTACAAGCACAAAATCTGTAAAAGTACCGCCTATGTCACACCCTAGGCGGTATGTCGGCTGTTGCAAAATATCTTCCTCCCCAATGAAGTGACTCCTTATTATTTGTTTAAAATATTGTGAATCATTTGCTATAATCATTCAAATTTAATAAAAAGCGGGTTCGTTCCACTCCCCAAACACCTCCCTGAAGACGCCGGTCATTTCACCCACAGTGGCATAGGCATGGCAGCATTTTACAAGATGCGGCATGACATTGTCGCTGCCCCTGGCTGCCTTTTCAAGAGCAGCAAGGCTCTGGCTTACTTCCTGACTGTTTCTGGTTCTCTTCACTTCCTTTAAACTCTCTATGGAGGCATTTGCCCATGCCTTATTATATTCATGGAGTTCCACATCGGTTTTCTCTTTTTCACCGGCTTCTGCTGTCTGATTGAGGCCGACCTTGGTGTATTCTCCTGATTGAAGTCCTTTTTCATATTCATAGGCCTGGGCAGATACTTTTCTCTGTATAAACCCGCTGGAAATGGATTGAACCATACCGCCCCATTTTTCAACTTCTTCCATCTCTTTAACTATTTTTTCTTCCATCTCCAGGGTGAGGGTCTCTATAAAATAGGATCCTGCAAGGGGGTCAACCGTATCTCTCATCCCCACTTCATCCATGAGGATTTCAAGGGTTCTTAAAGAGAGCAGGGCAGAGCGCGGGGTGGGAATGGTATAGGCTTCGTCAAAGGAGCATAAAGCGGTGGTCTGGGCACCGGAGAGGGCGGCACTAAGAGCATAGTAGGCGCCTCTCATAATATTGTTTTCCGGCTGCTCCTTGGTCAGGCCGGATCCTCCGCCGCCAAACAGACCGCGCAGAAATAGTTTTTTCTTTTCAGTTACACCATACTCCTGTTTGA
This sequence comes from uncultured Desulfobacula sp., assembly GCA_964476805.1. Taxonomy (GTDB): domain Bacteria; phylum Desulfobacterota; class Desulfobacteria; order Desulfobacterales; family Desulfobacteraceae; genus Desulfobacula. Next base: position 3,825 of record CAYZCC010000108.1, on the reverse strand, counting down.
GCATTTTTGCCCACAGTTTTCTTGCGGCTCGAAATTTTGCAATCTGTTCCCACAGGTTGCCGTAAACATTAAAGTTAAAAGAAAAACGTCCTACAAAATCTTCAGGTTGAATACCCCTTTGGGACACATTTGCAATATAGGCTTTGGCAATGGAAAATGCATAGGCAATCTCCTGAGCCGGTGTGGCGCCTGATTCCCGGATATGGTATCCGCAAAGGCTTACAGGGTTAGATCGTGGCAGCACTTTTACAGCATATTCAATGGAGTCCCCCACAAGTCTTACGCCATGCGCCACAGGAAAAATCCATGCGCCGCGGCCGATCATCTCCTTTAAAATATCATTCTGTGGAGTGGTGGAAATCTGATTTTTGGAATACCCGAATTTTTCAGCCACCGCCTGGTACATTGCCATCATGATGGTGGCCACCGCATTAATAGTCAGTCCGGAACCTATTTTATCAAGCGGAATGCCGGCAAAAGCCGTTTCAAAATCCCTAAGGGAATCAATAGCCATTCCAACACGTCCAACTTCTCCCTGGGCAAGGGGATGGTCTGAGTCATACCCCATCTGGGTCGGCAGATCAAAAGCCACGTTAAGACCGTTCTGACCGTTTTTGATCATGAGTTTAAACCGTTCGTTGGTCTCTGCAGGCGTTCCAAATCCAGTATACTGCCTTGTGGTCCAGGCACGACTTCGATAGCTCTGGGGATGCAGACTTCTTGTAAAAGGAAACTTCCCGGGCGGTCCCAGATCTTTATCATATTCAAATCCTGCCTTTTCAAGATCTTCAGGTCCGTATGAGGGTTTGACCTTTATGCCGGATTGATAAGTTACCTCTTTTATTGCACCTTTTTCATCTTTTATATATTTAGCAACACCCATTTTTACTCCATTCAAGAAACTGTAAATAGAAAGTTAGAAACAGAAATGATCTAATCTTAAGTTTCAATTTCTTAATTATATTTTACTTTTGCAACGCATTAATACCGGTAACAATCTGTTCAAATGAGACTCCGCCCGGGAAAACTTCTGCCACCCCCATCTCTTTGAGCTGAGGGATATCCCGGTGTGGAATAACGCCGCCCACTGTCAGATGGATATCTTCAAGTTTGTTCTCTTTCATCATGAACAGCAGTTTTTCACATATGGGCAGATGTGCTCCTGACATGATGTTTAACCCGATAACATCGACTGCCTCCTTTGTGGCAGTCTGTATGATCTGGTCAAGGGTCTGGTGAAGACCTGAATAGATCACTTCCATTCCTGCGTCTCTCAAGGCAAGGCAGACAATTTTTGCGCCCTTGTCATGCCCGTCCAGCCCTGGCTTTGCAATTAATATCCGGATTTTGTTTTGGGTTCCCATAGAATCTTCCTTTATATTTGGATACTTTTATCGGTTAAAATCTGTATGGCATTGAAGGGGTCAATTGAACCAGACGCTGTCTTTTTTTTCATGTGCCAGTTCATTTAAAACAGCATTTTTCCCTTTTAAAATATGTGTTTTCACAAGCTGTTCAACCGCTTCGCAATCCCTTCTTTTAATGGCAGCAACCATCTTTGTATGGTCATCATTGCTTTTTTGGGCATACTTTTCCTGCTTTAAGATTATCTGTCTGAACCTTGAGATCTGTGCACGCAACTGGTTAATCATTTTGATTAATTTAGGGCTTTTGCTCAAGGCATACAGATGGTCATGAAACTGAGTATTGATTTCCTGTAGTTTGATATAATCATGCTCTTTTTCAAGGCATTGCTGGAACTCTTTTATCTTTTTCTCAAGAGGATCCAGATCCCGGGTGTTGTAGTTTTCAGCAGCAAGCCTTGCAGCGTAGGCCTCAAGAACACTTCTGATCCCAAAAGTCTGCTCAATATCATCTTTTGTCAGGGTAACCACCTGGAATCCGCCTGAAGAAGTCTTTTCAATCCACTCTTCCCTTTCAAGCTTGTGAAAAGCCTCCCTCAAGGGTGTCCTGCTTATGCCGAGCATTTCAGCAATTCTGCTTTCTACAAGCCGTGAACCCGGTTCAATGGTTTGATCCATAATGGCTTTCTTCAGGTAATCAAACACATCCTGACCCAGTGATTTTCTCTCTTTAAAATTGTTATCCAGTTTCATGGGGTTCAGTCCTTATTATATTTGAATGGAGATTTGTCCATATACAAGGCGCATAATCTTTTACAACCAGAGCGTGCTGTTACAGCAGTACGTGAGTATTGTAAAAGGTTGCAGCAGCAAAGCAGATGGGTGAGTATCCATTCAAATATTAAATAATTCCTTTTTCTTTAAAATCATCAAGCGCTGCCTCATCATACCCGAGCAAATCACCGTAAATTTCTTTGTTCTGTTCACCGAATCTTGGCGGAAAGCTAAGTTCCTGGTGATTCTTCTCAAGAAAAGGTGTCATATTAGGCGGCGGGGCAAGGGTGACTTTTGTACCTGTTTTTGGATCAGTTGCAGTGATAATACGATTTGCAACAAGAGGATCTTCCACCACTTCGTTTACATTCTTGATTTTTGAAATGGGAACGGTAATAGAGTTGAACAATTCAATCAGCTCTTCAGAGGTGTGCTGTTCAGTAATGGCATTAATTGCCTTATTCAAATTTACGACGTCTTCAATTCTGCCTTTGTTGTTTTTATACTCCTCCTTTGCAAGGGAGTTGAACATATTCTGGGAAACCATTGAATCCCACTGTTTATCATTTCCCACAGCAAGATAGACAAACCCGCTGCTGGTTTTATAAACAGACACAGGACTGAAAAATTCATGGGTATTCCCCCGCCTTGAGATATTTGCGCCAAAGCTTTTGGAGAGGGTAATGGGAACCGTCATCCAGGAGACACTGGATTCAAACATGGAGAGATCAATGCGGCTCCCTTCACCTGTGGCTGCCCGCTTAAAAAGCGCTTTCATCAAAAGACCGTATCCATGTTCACTGGTTCCCATGTCAGGAAGCGGTATCCCAAGAACCTGGGGATCGCCGTCAGCTTTTCCTGTAAGTGCCATCAAACCGGATCTTGCCTGCAAAACAGGATCATAGGCCCCTTCGTTGGAATCGGGACCAAACCCTGTCAACCCGAGCCAGATAATATCCGGCTTGACTTCTTTCATGATCTCATAGGAGATGCCAAGTTTATCATAATTCTTAGGCAGTTGATTGGTGATGAAAATATCCACATCAAGCGTTTTCATCAGCCGTTTAAATATCTTTTTCCCTTCTGGGTCAGCCATGTTCAATGAGAGGGCTTTTTTCCCTGAATTGATACACAAAAAATAGGAATTCATTCTTTTTTCATTAAGAACATTATCACCGATGAACCTGTTGGGATCACCATATACAGGATGTTCAAGCCGGATCACATTCATTCCGTCCTGGGCAAGTCTGTAGGTAAGATATGGGGCAACAGTTGCCTGTTCAAGGGACAGTACAGTCAGGTTCTTAAAAAGTTCCATAGATAGATATCTCCATTCATTTATCATTCATATATCAGGGGATACACAGTAATTGTATACAGTATACAATTATTTAAAGTCAAGATATTTTTAAGAGGTTTATTGGTTTTATTCGTTTTTTATAAAGTGAACAAAAGAAAGACCTGACTATACTTTTTCCCCTCTGACCGGTACGCCTCTGGAAAACGCCTGCTCACTGTGTGTTGATAAGTTTCTTCTTGGCAATATATGCATTGAAAGTTAAATTTATGCATACAGAGGTGGAGTTATGAGAACGACATTAGATTTACCGGAAAACCTGTTGAGTAAGGCGATGGATGCCAATCAGTTGGTAAGGCTTTGCACCTCCATCGCCCGTGTTTGCGGCGT
>CAYZCC010000107.1:1339-7830 GCA_964476805.1 uncultured Desulfobacula sp. | reverse complement strand
AGTATCTATTATTATCTGTGGCTTCCTTAAGATTTTTACAGCCCCTTCAATGGATCATATCACATCTGGTTTATATTTATAAATATGACAACAGTTTCTCAGCCGCTGTTGACGGTGAAACCTTATCATTCTCAACCATATTTGAAATTGAAGGAATTTTTCTGTTTATCTTCTCATTGTTTTTAAACCGCTGCTTTAAACCCTCTTCAACAAGGGCCCACATCCATTCAATGGATTGATTTTTTCGTCTCAGTTCAAACTCCCCTGATGTTTTGAATTTTTTATTGTGATCCAGTATGGTATCCCAGATGTTTTTAGTGCCTCCTTCAGTCACAGACGAACAGCTCAAAACAGGGGTTGTCCATGTTAAGGATGTCGGCTGAATCAGGTGCATGGCAATCTCAAGATCTCTTTTTGCTCTTTTAACTGCATCCAGATTGCTGCCGTCAGCTTTGTTAATCGCAATGGCATCGGCAATTTCAAGTACGCCTTTTTTTATCCCCTGCAGCTCATCTCCTGCACCGGCGAGCATCAGCACCAGGAAAAAATCAACCATTGACGAGACACTGGTTTCAGACTGCCCAACACCCACGGTTTCAACAAATATCACATCAAACCCTGCCGCTTCGCAAAGCAGCATTATTTCACGGGTTTTTGCCGCCACGCCGCCAAGGGTCTCACCTGCAGGGGATGGCCGGATAAAGGCATTTTCGTGGGCAGCAAGTTTTTCCATTCGGGTCTTGTCCCCAAGGATAGATCCTCTGCTCCTCCTGCTTGTCGGGTCTACGGAAAGAACGGCTGTTTTATGCCCCTGGTCCGCCAGAGCCACACCCAGATTTTCAATAAAAGTACTTTTCCCAACCCCTGGCACGCCTGTGATGCCGACCCTTATGCTGTTGCCGGTATGGGGCAGGATCTCTTCCATCACCTTAAAAGCCAGATCCTGATGGCTTTTCAGCCTGCTTTCAATCAGAGTGATTGTCTTGGCAATCATACGGCGGTTGCCATTTAAAATTCCCTGGACAAACTCATCAAGGCTGTTTTGAGTCATTAACCTTATGCACCTATGATATTCAGAGTTCTGTTGGCCGAATCGGTTACAACAGTGCCAGGACCAAAAATATCTGCCGCACCGGCATTTTTTAAAAATTCATAATCCCCAGGAGGAATGATCCCCCCAACAATTACCTTAATATCCGAGGCATTCTGCTTTTTCAACGCCTCTACAACCTGGGGTACCAGTGTTTTATGGCCAGCGGCAAGACTTGATACGCCAACCACATGGACATCGTTTTCAACAGCCATCATGGCAGCCTCCTGCGGTGTCTGGAACATGGGTCCAAGATCCACATCAAAACCAAAATCAGCATAGGCTGTGGCAATCACCTTTATACCTCTGTCATGTCCGTCCTGTCCCATTTTTGAAAGCAGAATTCTGGGTCTGCGGCCGGTTTTCTTTTCAAAATCATCACACCGTTTTCTTAAAGAGTCAATCATTTCAGTGTCAGAGATTTCTGAAGCATACACCCCTGAAATACACTGGGTTGTGGCCACAAAACGGGTAAACACTTTTTCCATGGCATCTGAAATCTCACCCACAGTGGCCCTTGCCCGCACAGCAGGGAGGCATACAGCCAGGAGATTATCGCCTGATTCACACGCCTTTGTGATGTCGTTCAGGGTTTTTTGAACAAGATCGCTGTCTCTTTCTTTTTTGATCCTGTCAAGCCTGGCTACCTGTTCTTCCCTAATGCCTTCTGAAACCTCACGCACTTCAATGGGCACTTCCTCTTCAATCTTGTATTTATTGACGCCCACAATGACATCTTCACCCTGATCAATTCTTGCCTGGCGCTTTGCTGCAACTTCTTCGATTCTCATTTTGGGCATTCCGGATTCAATGGCTTCTGCCATGCCGCCAAGCGCTTCTATCTCCTTTAAAATTTTTCTGACACCATCAATGATATTCTGGGTCAGGGTTTCAACATAGTATGATCCGCCAAGGGGATCCACCACGTCACAGATACCAGACTCTTCCTGAACAAGTATCTGGGTGTTTCTTGAAATCCTGGCAGAGAGTTCCGTGGGAAGTCCCACGGCCTCATCAAAAGAGTTGGTATGAAGGCTCTGGGTTCCGCCCAGCACAGCGGACAGACACTCAAGGGTTGTCCGTACAACATTATTATATGGATCCTGCTGGGTCAGACTCCAGCCTGAAGTCTGGCAGTGGGTCCTGAGCATTTTTGATTTCAGGTTTTCAGGGTTGAACTGATCCATAAGCTCTGCCCACAAAAATCTGGCCGCCCTGAGCATTGCGATATCCATGAAAAAATTCATACCGATTCCAAAAAAGAAGGAGAGCCTTGGGGCAAATTTATCAATGTCAAGCCCTGTGTCCAGAGCCGCTCGTACATACTCAAGGCCGTCAGCCAGAGTAAAGGCTGTCTGGAGAACCGAATCAGCCCCTGCTTCCATGATATGATATCCACTGATACTGATGCTGTTGAATTTTGGCATGTTATCAGAGCAGAATCCTATGATATCGGAAATGATCCTCATGGATGGTGCTGGCGGATAGATATAGGTATTGCGGGTCAGGTACTCCTTTAAAATATCATTCTGGATGGTTCCCATGAGCTGATTATGCTGAACTCCCTGCTCTTCAGCTGCAACGATATAACCTGCAAGGATGGGAAGTACTGCGCCATTCATGGTCATGGAGACAGACATCTTATCCAGAGGTATCTGGTCAAACAGAATCTTCATATCCTCCACAGAGTCAATGGCAACACCTGCTTTTCCAACATCTCCTGTAACCCTTGGATGATCAGAATCATAGCCTCTGTGGGTGGCAAGATCAAATGCCACAGAGAGACCCTTCTGTCCGGCGGCAAGGTTTTTCTGATAAAATTCATTGGATTCTTTTGCAGTTGAAAAGCCGGCATACTGACGGATGGTCCATGGGCGGCCTGCATACATGGTTGCCATGGGGCCTCTGACAAAGGGTTCAAATCCTGGCAGGTTGTCAGTAAACTCCACATTTTCAAGGTCTTCTGCTGTATAGAGCGGTTTGATATCTATCCCCTCAGGAGTTTTTTTTGTTAATGAGTCCAGAGGTTTCCCTCTCAACTGTTTTTCTGCAAGTTCTTTCCAGTTATTAATATCCGCCATAATGATCCTCCGATGTTGACATTTTTATTCATTTTTATCTTTCACAAAGTTCAACCAGGACGCCTGATGCTGCTTTGGGGTGCAGAAAAGCAATTTTAGCACCGCCCGCACCTTTTCGCGGCACTTGATCTATCAGTTGAATGCCCTTCTCTTTGAGTTCTGCAAGGGCATCTTCAATATTTTCAACCCTGAAAGCGACATGCTGGATACCTTCCCCTTTTTTATCAATGTATTTGGCAATGGGGCCGTCTTCAGATGTGGATTCAAGAAGTTCCACCTCACTTTTTCCCACTGGCAGGAAAGCAGTGGTGGTTTTCTGCTCCTCAACGGTTTCTGTTCCTTCCATCCCAAGTCCCAATGCATCCATCCAGAATTTTTTTTTCTTATCAATACTTGATACGGCAATACCAAGGTGGTCTATCTTAAGAATTTTCATTTTATATCTCCTAAACTTTTTAAAATTATAATAATTTTATAGATGTTTAAAGCGCTGGAAGTCAACCATAAACTTTAGATGGGTTTTATACTTTCAGGAACCTGCTCTTTTCCATATTTGCGCATGAGATATTTTTTAACGGTCACCGGAAAAAGGGTATGGACAATCAGATTTTCATCATCTGCTGCAAGGCTTTTGATCTTTTTTTTCTTTTTGCGATATCAGTTGCAATGAATTGAAAGCGGTGCTCATTGGACAATCACTACATGGTTTTTCAATGCCGGAAACCACTTCACAGCAAAATTTATTTTTTGCTTCAGGCCCCTGTGCAGCGATCATCAATCAACCGAACTATCGGTTTTCAGTCCAGCACTAACCATATGCCACTGATGGAAGCCATAATACCAGCGCAGGAAACAGTGCAATAAATATGAGCCCGATAAGTTGCAGGATAATAAATGGTACCACTCCCCTATAGATATCTGTAAGAGACACTTCTTTCGGGCAGACGCCTTTCAGGTAAAAAAGCGCAAACCCCACCGGCGGTGTGAGAAAGGATGTCTGCAAAGTGACGGCAATTAAAATGACAAACCAGATCAAAATGGGATTATCTATTGATCCAAAGCTTGGAATGCTTATCGCCAGCTTTTCAACAACGGGTGCTACCAGTGGCAGGATAATCAAAGTGATTTCCACCCAGTCCAGGAAAAATCCCAGCAGGAAGACACAAAAGAGGATAAACCCCAGGATTCCCCAGTCGCCCAGGGGCAGAGATGTCAGAATCTTTTCAATGAATTCATCACCGCCAAGGTTTCTTAAAACAAAGGCAAAGCAGGTGGCACCAATTAAAATTCCGTATATATAGGCGGTTGTGTTAAAACAGGACCGGGTAACATCTTTAAAAACTTTAAAAGAAAACTTTTTGTTAAACAGAGTGAGCAGCAATGCACCAACAGCCCCAATACCGCTTGCTTCAGTCGGTGTTGTGATACCGACAAATATGGATCCGAGAACCGCAAGGATCAAAAAACCAGCAGGTAAAATATCCCTGACGACATCAATGAGCAGAGACCACTCAAAGGGTTTCCGATCCGGGCTCAAGGGCAGTGTAGCAGGTCTGATCACACCGGTTAATAAAATATATGCCATATATAAAGCACCCAGAACCATTCCTGGAAATACAGCGGCCATGAATAGATCCCCTACAGAGAGACCCAGCTGATCAGCCATGATAACCAGCATTATGCTGGGAGGAATCAGTATGCCAAGGGTGCCTGCCCCTGCCACCGTGCCCACGGAAAATGTTTTAGAGTATCCCTGGTTTATCATGGTCGGGATGGATAAAATCCCCAGCAGAACCACAGATGCGCCGACAATACCTGTGGAAGCAGCAAGGATGACACCGATCAGGGTGACAGTAATGGCAAGACCGCCTGCGACCCTCCCAAAGAGATTCTGCATGGAGAGCATCATATTTTCAGCGATTCCTGATTTGTCCAGCATGAATCCCATGTAAATAAACATGGGCAGGGCAACCAACACCTGGTTTTCCCCCAGTTTATAAATCCGGTTGATCACTGCCTGGAATATAGTGAAATTCGCTTCATAAAAACCGCCGAGTGATACACCAGAATATTCAAGTAGAGCACCAATAGCTGTAAAGAGAACAGATGTTCCTGCAAGTACCCAGGCAATGGGAAAACCTGTAAACAAAAGTCCGATAAATGTAACAAACATTAAGACCACAAGAATTTCATTAAGAGCCACTGTTCACATCCTTTCCGCCCAGCAGAGAAAAATCGCGCATAAGACGGGATAGGGAAGAGATAATCAACAATCCAAAGGAGATGGGCATTAAAGACTTGATTGCCCACCTGAACGGGAGCCCCATCTCATTGTTTGATCGCTCGCCGACCCCCCATGAATCATGCACAAATTCAAAACTTTGATAAAAAACAATGCATGCAAAAGGCAGAAGAAGAAAAACAATGCCCAGAATATCCAGCCATAACTGGGTTTTCCTTGATAATTTCTCTTTGACAAGATCCATGCCCATATGGGAGTCTGTTGTAACAGCATAGGAGAGTCCGATCATGAATCCAATGGCATAAAAATGCCACTGCAGTTCTCCGACTTCTATTGTCCTGAATTTTAATACATACCGCATAAAAACAGCAAGCAGAATCAAAGCAATCAGGATAACATTGGACCACATGAAAAAATGGCCTAATTTCTGCAGGATTTGATCTATTTGATCCGGCAGGCTTTGCTTTTGTCTGTTCAGTTCCTTGTCCATTTACTCTTTTCCATGTTTATATTATTCCATGTTTATATTATTCAGAGTTTATATTATTCAGAGTTTATATTATCCAAAATGGGTCAAGCAGACTCCTGAATTTTTTTCTTTCCAGGCGCCTGCTTTGCATGGAGACCCACTTAAATTTATGTTTTCAGGTTCTGCTGCGAACTGCAATTGTTGAAAAACAGTCTGCAGTGGTTACACGATTGCACTATTTTCTTGGAAGAAATCCGTATTTACTCCAGTTTTTGTACTCTTCTCTAAAGCTTGAAAGATCATCCCACACTTTTTTAAAGAAAGGATCTTTGGCAGACTCCTCTTTAACAACCTCTTTCCATGCATTTTCAAATGTATCCAGCATTTCACCTGACCAGCGCATGTTTTTCACACCATTTTCTGCAGCATTCTTTCTTATTTGAGGTGCCTGAATCGATTCACAGTATGCCAAATTTGTAAGTGTAGCTGATTTGCAGAGCTCTTCAATGATCATCTGCTGTTTTTCGGTCATACCATTCCATACATCTTTGTTTATAAGCAGTTCAAGATAGGTTGCCTGCTGGTGCCATCCTGGAAAATAGTTATATT
>CAYZCC010000107.1:0-1329 GCA_964476805.1 uncultured Desulfobacula sp. | reverse complement strand
CTTGTAAAAACCCAGCAGCTTGTCAATTGCCGGCATGGAAAACTCTGCCCCTTCAATCACTCCTTTTTCAAGAGCACCAAAAATCTCTCCGCCTGGAAGCAGCTGAACAGAGGCACCCAGTTTAGTCAACACCTGTCCGCCAAGTCCGAAAAAGCGGATGGGCAATCCTTTAAAATCTGCAGCAGATTTGATCTCTTTTGTGTACCAGCCTGACGTTTCAGGTGATATGATACCGCAGGGAAACACTTTTACATTAAAGCCTTTTCTGTCATATGCTTCCTGCCAGAGTTTCAGGCCGTTTCCTTCATATACCCATGCCAGATATTCAGGTGCTTCAGGGCCAAACGGGACCGCAGTAAAAAAATTAAGCGCGTTTCCAACCTTGCCTGCCCAATATCCTGAAACACCGTAGCAGGCTTGAACGACCTTTTTATCGACTGCACCCAGCATTTCAAATGGCGGCAGCAGTTTTTTAGGCTCATAGATTTTAAAGTTAACGGATCCATCACTGATAATGGGTGCTTTTTCTGCAAGATATTTAATTGAGGTGCCAAGACCAGGAAGGCTTGATGGATAAGCCAGAGGGACTTTTAAATGAACGGGTTCGTCTCCTGCGGCATCTTTGGGCGCTGGTTCTGCAAGTTGAGACTCCAGTTCGGTAATTTTTGCTTTTAATTCTGATACTTCTTGTTTTGATTGGTCATCCGGTTTTTCACCACAAGAAAAAATCAGTAAAACTGATAGTGAAACAATTATTGCCATTAAAATCCTTTTCATTCTTCTTCTCCTTAAAACATTATAGGTTAATAAAAAAAATGCTATTGAATCTTTCGTAACTCCCGTTTAAGCACCTTACCGGCGACATTCCTAGGGAATTCCTCCAGAATTATAACCTTTGCAAGGCGTTGAAAAGCGGCATCCACCCTTGAATTGACCCACAATTTTATCTCATCCGCCTCAATTTGGCTGCCTTCAACCAGGGTCACTGCAGCATAGGGAGTTTCTCCCCACTTTTCATCCTGCATACCATACACTGCCACTTCATTGACCGCTGGATGTTTTGCTGCCACCTCTTCAATATCCCGTGGATAGACATTGATACCGCCTGAGAGAATCATATCTTTTTTCCGGTCCACGAGAAATAAAAACCCGTCTTCATCCATATATCCCATGTCTCCGGAGTGGAGCCAGCCGTCTTTTACAACTTTTTTTGTTAAATCGGGCCTGTTCAGATAACCGGTCATCAGGATAGGGGCTCTGCCGCAGATTTCACCCACCTCTCCAACTTTTGATTCCTCTGCTTTTTCATCCATGATCTTCATTTCAAAC
>CAYZCC010000106.1:0-7860 GCA_964476805.1 uncultured Desulfobacula sp. | reverse complement strand
ATTTCAATATCTTTTTCTGTGTAGTAGTGGTGATCAGAAAACTGCAGATGTTTTTTTATAATAACTCCCATCTTTTCGCAACTGTTTCTAAAATCTGCATTGTTGGCAATTCCTGAAAAGAGCAGGGCTTTTTTCCCCTGGATATCAGATAATTGATTTTTTGGGTTTTTAAATGATGGTGACAAACCATTTCCAGGAACTATTCTGCTGATATAGGGAGTGTGGCCGGCTCTAAAAACAGCTGTTTTCTCAGGGATAATATCAGAAGTGTCCAGAGGAGTACGGGTGGAAATTTTTGAACTGGAGCGGGTGAATATAACAGCATCACTCCGTTTAATTGATGACACAGGCTCCCTTAAAGTGCCTCTGGGCAGAAGATATCCATTGCCAAAAGGGTGGCCCGCATCAAGCAGCAACAGGTTCAGATCTCTTTTTAAAGCCTGATGCTGAAAAGCGTCATCCAGAATAATGATATCAGGAGAAAACTTTTTAATGGCTGTCATGCCGGATTTAAATCTGTTTTGACCGACAAGCAGTGGCAGTTTAAGAAGTTGTGCCATCATGTAAGGCTCATCTCCAGCCTTTTGTTTCGTGCATAAAATTTTTTCTCCATCTGAGACAATACCTCCTTTACGCTCCAGTCTACCTTTATATCCCCGGGAGATTACTACCACTTTATATCCAATAGAGGTCAAAAATCTGGCAAGATATATGGTCATCGGTGTTTTGCCTGTACCACCTGCAACAATATTACCAATGGATATAACAAAACAGGGCAGCTTTTTTGATTGAAGCATCCCTGTTTTATATAGCCGGCTTCTGAGCAGCATAACAGTTTCATACACTCGGGAGAGGTAATAGAGGCAGCGTTCAAGAGAAAAGCCTGTTTTGGTTTCACACGGACTGTTGATAATATTCTGAACCCGGGTGATCAATTTATTCATCATAGCTGTTATATGTATTCTTACACAATATAAAATTCTACAGTTTAATGTGTGGTAAAAATTATCTGTTCAATAAAAATCCTTGCAGGATGTTATATTAAAATTGATGTTTTTTATCAATCAAAGGATGTCATTAAAAGTATAAAATGTGGATACTTGCCAGAAAGCTTCTGTTTTACTTTATAGCAAATAGTCAGGAATAAAATATCACAGTTTTACAATTTTAAGATCCCCCCATAATCCGATATCCTTGCCTTTAATGATTACAATACCCCTGACTCCAGGAATGGCTCTGCCTGCATCAATGGTTTTTTGTATGTCATCTGGTTTTGTGACCCTGTTGGCAAGTGCAGTGGCAGCAGCATCGGCAAGCGGGCATGATTCTGACATCACAGTGACGGCATCCGCTTTGCCAAAACTTTTTGAATGCCCCAGAGTTCCTGAAGATGTACATATTCCATAGGGTGTATTCTGTTTGGCCACAAGTATTCCGCAGGTCATGGAAAAAGGGGTATTCTCTGCATATACAGTTAAAACAGTTTCAGTTTCTGATCTGATGAAAAGATCCCCTCCATTTTCCACAATCACTTCCTTTGAATATGGCAATAGAGCCCTGCCTGTAAATTCTGCCACAATACCTGCAACTGAGGCCATGGGACCTGTGTTGGTCAACCGGCCCGCCTTTATCATATTCCTTATTATTGCAGGCGCAGTTTCAGATACTTTAAAGGGAACCAGTGAGGTCTCAAATTCAGGATAGAGCTTTATATAGGTTTCAATATAGTTACGGCATTGTAAGACAGATTTCACAGCAATATCAGTTAAATCTTTCTGCGCCTGGATATTCAGATTGGTCTCTTTGACTGAAATATCAAAAGAGACCAGACCTTTTTTTTTATGATGGCTGCGATAGGTTCGGTTGTAAAACATGCTCAATGGGTGAAGGCCTCAAATACTCCGGTGCCTGTCGGATAAAATATGAATCTGTCATGCCAGATATGTAATCTCTTACAATTTCAGGATTTGAACTGTTTTCCCTGTACTGAACTGATATACCATTTAAAAAATTGGAAAAAATTTCAGATTCTTCAATATTTTTTTCAAGGTCATTTAAATATTTTTCAAATAGAAGTGAGAAGATATCTTCAATGGAATCCAGGTGTTTTTTTATGTCAGGGTTTTTATAGATATATTTGTAATTAAATGCTTTAAGCTCTTTTAAAGCCAGGGAGATATCTCTGGAGAATCCAATAAAAGGTTTATTAAGGCTGTTTGAAATAAGGTCGGTCACAAGGTTGAATACGATGGTCCCGTTTGTTTTGCCAAGCATCTCTTTACAGATTTCAGGTATGCCCTCTCTTTTTACGAGGCCCAGTCTTATTGCGTCTTCAAGATCTCTGCCAATATAACTTATGGTGTCAGCCATTTTGACAACACACCCCTCCATGGTCATGGGGGTTTCATTGCAGACTTCTTTTTGTTTCATTTTTTCCACTATTTTATCAAAATCTTCAAAGGAACTCTTTTGTCGTGGCGTAAGCTTCTCAGAGTGGACCTCTCCATTATGACAGATAATGGCATCCATGGTCTGCAGAGTTAAATTCCAGCCCCTGCCGTTTTTCTCTATTTTATCCAGAAACTGAATACTCTGAAGATTATGGTGGAAAAAACCTGCACCATTCGCATGGGTCAGCTTTGAAAGAAAACGTCCGCCATCATGCCCAAAAGGCGTATGCCCGATATCATGGCCAAGACTTGCGGCTTCAATAAGATCTTCATTTAACCCGAGATATCGCCCGATTGTTCTTGCAATTCGTGAAACCATCTGAACATGGAGACCCCTGTGTGAAAGATGATCATTGTTTATCAGGGAGAAAACCTGTGTTTTATCAATATATCTTGTAAAGGCAAGTGAGTTCAGGATACGGTCAGAATCAGACGAAAAGGATTGGCGGTATTCGTTATTTTTAAACGCTTCTTTGTTACGTCTTTGTGCAGTATTGCTGAAACATGCCAGGGGACAGAGGTTTTCCTCTTCTCTGAGATTAAGCAGATCTTTGAGTTCCCTGGTTTTTTTCAAATTATAATTCAATATATTTTTTTGATGAACCTGTAAAAAAGTCCGATTTTGGCAATTTTTGGGTCGTAACATACTGAAATTATATATAGCGACTTTGCCATTTTTGACTTTTTACGAGACCCTCTTCTTTAACTGTTTAATAATGTTTTCCACTACGGTATCAAAATTTTTTGAAAACTCAGGCTTGTTATCCTTCAGCATCATGGGGACACCACTGTCATCTGAAACAACTACGTCTGTATCAAAAGGGATTGATCCAAGAAATTCAAGACCTTGAGCTTTGGCTGTCTTTTTGCCACCTCCTGAGCTGAACAGATCAATGTGTCCGCTACAGTGAGGGCATTTGAAACCTGCCATGTTTTCAACTATTCCAAGGGTTTTTAAATGAACTGTTTTACAAAATGAGATGGACTTTCTTATATCAGCAAGAGCCACTTCCTGTGGTGTTGTGACAATTACACCCAAAGCTTCTGGTATCGTCTGTACAACAGTCAGGGGTTCATCTCCGGTTCCAGGAGGGGCATCAATAATTAAAAAATCAAGCTCACCCCACTCCACAGAACTTACAAACTGCCTTATCATACCTGTTTTTGCCGGCCCC
Source organism: uncultured Desulfobacula sp. (assembly GCA_964476805.1). Taxonomy (GTDB): domain Bacteria; phylum Desulfobacterota; class Desulfobacteria; order Desulfobacterales; family Desulfobacteraceae; genus Desulfobacula. The sequence goes on along the minus strand of CAYZCC010000106.1, from coordinate 4,235 downwards.
CTCCATATAATTGCCTGATCTTTGTCCTGCATCAATGCCTGGACAGAGACAACCTTGAGGTTCCCATTAACCTGTTTCGGGATCAGAAGCTTGTTTTCAGATATATCAAGCAGTTCTGTTAACCCCAGCATCTGGGCAATGGAAGGGCCATGGACATCAACATCCATCAGACCTGTTTTATAACCTTTTTTGGAAAGAGTGGCCGCAAGGTTAGCAGAGATACTGCTTTTCCCCACCCCGCCTTTCCCGCTTAAAATAAATATTTTATGCTTGATTTTCGAAAGAGAGTTTTTAATCGCTTCATCTTCAAGTTTCTGCCTTTGAGCCATATCCTGCCGGCCTCCCTGTGAAGGGCAGCACGAGCTTTTCTTTGCATTGTCAACACTGTCGTGAATCATGTGATAACATCTCCTTTGAGAACTATTGTTAATAAATCATATTAATAATGGTCAGGATCCATCTTCTGTCAATATAAATACTCTCTCATTTATCGTTGGATTTACAATGAAATTTGTGATTTCAAGAGTCACTTTTCTTTTACTATCTTTGATTTCAAGTTTAGCAGGAATATTATCAGATTCATATTTTTTATACTCTTTGACAACTGTTTCATAAATAAGCTGCCCTTTAAAATTTTCCAGCCAGATTCTGCGGATATTTTTTTTATCACTGTATTGAAGATACTGTTGGGTCCCTCTCCAGTTTTGCTTTAATACAATTGTGGACAAAGAGGGATCCCCTGGTGCAAACCATGCGTCATTAAAGTCTTTAACAGGGAACCTGCCCAGCAGAATCAATACCATTTCAGACATTTTGACCGGAACATCTATATATTTTTTCATATCTGGATCTTTTGAATGATAGGTGTGTTTTGCGTGACTGCCGGTATGAGAAATAAAAGTGATTTTTTCGCCTGTTGCAATAATTGTTTCAATGGGGTTGGCAGAGATCAGGAAAGTGATCCTTATTTTATTGGGAAATGCTGCAGCCCATGCAATTTTATATTTCTCTTTTTTTGTGCCGTTTTCAATGGTTGTAAAGGCGCTCCCCTTGCCTGAGATGATATGCTCATTAAAGGTATGGGCCTGTTTGGAGAGAATAAAAGCCTGCCTGTCAAGTGCCGGGTCTGTATCAGGCCTGAGTGAAGCACAGCTCTGGAGAAGAGTCATCAGGCATGCAGTAAAAAATAATTTGATAAAACAGCTTTGACTATTCATTCATTTTTTTTGTTAAGGCATCAATTTTTTCTTTAAGTTTTAAAACTAAATTTTTGTCTTTATCTGTGGCATTGAACAATGCTTTTTTATAGGCAAATAATGCTTTATCCATTTGATTAGCCTTAAGATATGCATCACCCAGGTGATCCGATATAATACTATCAAACGATGTCAGTTCAGCTGCTTTCTCAAGTATTTTTACAGCTTTCTTATAGTTTCCCATTTTATAATAGACCCACCCAAGGCTGTCTGTTATGTAACCGTCATCAGGCTTAATTTTATTTGCTTTTTGAATCAGCATGAGTGCCTTATCAAGCATAATTCCCTGGTCTGCATATGTGTATCCAAGGTAGTTCAGGGCGCTTGCATCATTTGGATCGATTTCAATTATTTTTTTCATTGAGGTGAGGCTCTTTTCCTTATAGCCTGCCTTATCCTGTACTGCGCCAAGCCTGAACAACAGAGACGTATTTCCAGGATGACTTTCAAGTCCTTTTTTTAACAGCCGGATCACTTTTTCATATTTTTCATCTTTTTCATAAAAAGAGGCAAGATAGATTATTATATTAATATCTTCTGGAAGCTCTTCATGTTTCTCTTTCAGAAATTTTAACGCAGTCTGATTCTGACCTAATTCTTTATAGAGAAAAGTAATGTTTAAAATAGCTTTTTTATATTGGGAGTCATCTGGTTTTGTTTTTAAGTAGTGAAAAATAGCTTTTTGCAAATCCTTAACTGCTTCATAAGACATGGCAGTAAAGAAATTCAGGGTAGAATTTTCGGGATGGGCTTTAAGCATTTGGGAAAATACAATAACAGCGTCATCATATTTTTTGCGGGAAATATATTCATCAACGGCAACCATGACGAGTCTGGAGCCGCTCTCCACCTCTTTGCCAAGCTTTGTAAAAATGTCAGCCGCTTTTTTTTTTATATTGATTTTAAAATAATACAGGCCCATTCCAAGTTGGGCTCTGTAATTATCAGGTTCAATATCAAGTATCTTCTCATAGTTTTTTAAAATATGATCCCGGTTTTCAGAGAAGTCCAATAGTTTGTACAGCTCAATTAATTGAAACCTGGGCTGTACAAGAGAGGGCTCAAGCTCAATTGTTTTTAAAAATGAATCTTTTGCAAGTGCATACTCTTTTTGGATAAGATAGACTTCACCAAGATAGAACCAGGAGGCATAATAGTCAGGAAACTGTTTGACCATTTTTTTAAACAGAGACAGCGCCTCACTATCTTTTTTCTCCTCCATATAAATTTTGCCAAGACGGAGAAAAGTCTCTTTGTTTTGAGGATCAAGCTTTAGAATACTGTTTAAAATTTCAACAAGTTCTTTTTCATCCATTGTATCTTTTTTCAACTGGACAAAAAGAAGCAGTCCAGAAACATTTTCAGGATTTTTCTGGACAAATTCTTCCGCAATGTTATGTGCTTTGCTGTCTCTGTTTTGCTTAAGATATAATTGGACCAGGTCCCGGGTTAAAATGAATGAATTATCATCCATATCAACTGCTTTTTGAAGAGATTCAACCGCTTTATTAAATTCTCTGTTTTTAATGTGAATGCGGGATTCAAGATAATAATAATTTGCAGAGAGTTTCTCTTCTTCTCTGGCACTCTCTTTTTTTGCGGATTGGGCATTTAAAGAGTGATGACCTAACTGGGCACATGAAGTCACAAAACCAAATAGAATAAAATTAAAAACAATATATACAAAACAGTTTTTCATAATGGGTGTTACCTTAAAATACATTGAAGACTACTGAGAGTGAACATGCATATGATAATCAGGCATATTTTTTTTAAAATAAGCTTTCATTTTTTTTAAAATATTATTTTCGATCTGTCGAACCCGTTCCCGGGATATTGAATAAATCTCTCCAATCTGCTGGAGTGTCTCAGGCGAGTCAGAGAAAATTCTTTTATCAAAAATATCCAGTTCTCTGTCATTAAGGCTCTTTTTGAATTTTTCAACTTTTGTATGCAGGATATCTTCGATTTCCTTTTGTGCAACTCTATCTTCAGAAGTCTCAGATTCAACATTTATAAATTCAATTCGTTCCGTGTTTGATTCATCTTTCAGAGGTTCATCAAGGCTCAAATCCCAGTTTGCAAGTCTTTGATCCATATCAATCACCTCTTTTTCAGACACATCAAGCTGTTCTGATAATAATTTGGGTTTTGGGTCAAATCCCTGTTCAATCAGTCTCTGTTTCTCCTTTTTAAGTCTGAAAAAGAGCTTTCGCTGGCCCTGGGTTGTGCCAATTTTTACCATTCTCCAGTTATCCATGATAAATTTAAGTATATACGCTTTTATCCAGAATGAGGAGTAATATGAAAATTTAACATTTTTATAGGGGTTGAATTTTTTAACAGCACGAACAAGACCAATATTGCCCTCCTGGATTAAATCTAAAAGGTTCTGCATCCAGATCCTCTGAAAATCAAGGGCGATTTTAACAACAAGGCGCAGGTTTGAAGTGGTCAGGATATAGGCAGCATCCTGGTCTTCTTCTTCTTGAATCCGTTTTCCAAGTTCAATCTCCTCCTCTCTTGTAAGAAGTCTGTACCTGCTTATTTCATTAAGATAGCTTTGAATCGGGTCAGATTTGACAAGCGCTTTTGAGCTTGAAGTTTTCTCTTTTTTTACAGGAACCAAAAAGTCTTTTCTATTCAATCTTTTTTTTGTCATTCAATATGCCTTAAGCTATTTTTTAAAACTACAGTATAGCACTATCCGGATATGGATGAAAGTAATAATTTTTTTGAAAACAGATTAAAAACAGCCAGATGATTTTTTTATGGACAACTTCAGATGAATTTGATAGAAAACTCATTTGTTAGCGCCCGTAGCTCAGCTGGATAGAGCAACGGACTTCTAATCCGTAGGTCACAGGTTCGAATCCTGTCGGGCGTGCCAAAGATATTAGGGTCCACTCTAATGTTTTTGTCCTTTAAGGAGATGGAGAAAATAGCAAAGGATGAAATATCAAAATTTTTAATTCAACA
>CAYZCC010000105.1:2961-7895 GCA_964476805.1 uncultured Desulfobacula sp. | reverse complement strand
TTCAATAACCACTCCGGCAGCACCCTGTCCTGCAGCAATATTTTGCTCTGGTACTGCGGGCCAGGATAGAGACATGAGTTCATGCCTTTTCCCTATTGACTCCAGTTCTGCCTTGTTTGAAGTGTCAATATGTTTGAATTCAAGCACACCCAGGCTTTTACTGTTGAGCTTTTCAAGACTCTTTTCCACAGCGCCTGCCAGCATTGGAAGCTGCTCAAGACCAATGAGAGGGGCAATTTTATTCAAAGAGGAGGAGAGATACATATGGACCTTTACTTTCTGGTCAATGCGCAGCAAGGCACTCACTTTATTGTTAAGTTTCTGTATGGCTGTTGTCAGCTGATACTCAAGACCGTCTGTGGAGGTGATGGCGGGGATCTTTTCAATGAGATCTCCATGGGTGATGACCATTTCCATGTAGGCATTTATGGTCAGAGGTTCTGAAAGGGTTGCTACAACCTTGCTGCTGGCAGGAGAGAGAGAGTATATCTTATCCTTTGTAAGGTCTGCTCTGAAAAAGAGAGTAACACCCACTATATTTACAAGGATCGTTACGGCAATATATAAAATAAATTTAAAATATTTCTCTTTTATTGAAAATTTTCCCATGGTTGCTCCTTAATTTTTTTCATGCATGACAATATAGGTTGAAAAAATAGAGATCACCACCACACTGACAAAGTACAGAATGTCCCTTGAATCAATCACTCCTCTGGAAATATTGGAAAAGTGTGAGTTGGCACCGAGGAATTCTATGACCGCAATTATTTTTGTTGGCACAAAAAAGAGAAGTTTATCAAGAATTGTTAAAATAAAGCACACTGCGCAGCCGATGATGAATGCAATGATCTGATTCCGGGTAAGAGAGGAGGCAAAAAGTCCGAGAGAGCAGTAGGCTGCCGCCAGAAAAACTGCGCCAATATATCCTCCGATAACAGGGCCTGGATCAATCTCACCGATAAATGATATAAAGAGAGGATAAGAGAGGGTCGGAATCATCATGGAAGCGGTAAAAAGGGTGGCAGCAAAAAACTTGCCAAGGGCAATATCTGTAAAAGATACCGGCAGGGTCAGAAGGGTCTCATAGGAGCCCACATTCTTCTCTTCGGACAAAAGCCGCATGGTGATGGCTGGAATAATAAATGAGAAGGTAATGGGGAGCAGAGAGAAAAAATCCCTTAAATCCGCCCGTCCAAAAATAAAAAATGTGGAAAAGAAAAACCACCCTGTAACAATGAGAAAAAGGGATATCACAATATATGCAATGGGCGATATGAAATAGTCGTTAAACTCTTTTATGGTAATTATTCTAATTTGTCTCATCTCTATCCTCACTTGTAAGTTCCTGAAATATTTTTTCAAGGGTCTGGGACTCTTTTGAAAGTTCAATAATGATCCAGTCGGTCTCTTTTATTTTAAGGTAGATATCTGATCTTAAATCTCTGGAAGCGGTACTTGATATCTCAAAAGAGAGAATGTCTTCTTTTTTTGTTCCTCTATTATTAACATCTCCAATAGTAACATCTTCAACGATTTTGATCCGGATTGAAGGTTCAATACTCTCCAGCAAAGTTGTTACATCATTCTGTAAGGCGCCTTTAAGTGAGAGTTTGATAAGGGATCTGTGTTGTACACCAAGCTTGAGATTGGCCGTCGTGTCATCTGCAACCTTTCTGCCCCTGTTGATAATTGCAATTCTGTCACAGGTGGCTTCAGCCTCACTTAAAATATGGGTTGAAAAAAATATTGTTTTTTCTTTTCCGATTGTTTTGATGATGTTGCGTATCTCGGCAATTTGATTGGGATCAAGCCCTGAAGTGGGTTCATCAAGGATCAGGATTTCAGGATCAGTCATCATGGCATGCGCAAGGCCGACTCTCTGTTTTAACCCCTTGGAGAGATCAGCAATGGGTTTTGACATAATAGAGCCAAGTCCGCAGAGATCTGAAAGCTGCAGAAATCTGTCATAGCGGGCTTCTTTATCATGAAGTCCTTTTATTTTTGCAATATATTCAAGGTAGTCATAAACCAGCATATTATGATACAGCGGTGCAGATTCAGGCAGATAACCAATCAAAGATTTTATTTTAATGGTATCTTCCGGCATCTGAAGATCTTTTATCTTTATTGTGCCTGAATCAGGTCTGAAATATCCTGTCAGCATTCTTAAAGTGGTTGTTTTCCCGGCGCCATTGGGACCCAGCAGGCCGAGAATTTCACCCTTCTGGATTGTCATGCTGATATTGTCAACCGCACAAAAATCTTTAAAATACTTGGTTAGATTTTGAACTTCAATCAAGGTTGCCTCCTGCAATCGTTGTCAATTGTCAATAGTCAATAGTCAATAGTCAATAGTTATATGGATATTTATGAGATTTGAAATACGCAAATCATCAATTGGATTCTAAGATGTTAAAACTTTTCAAGTGCTCTGCTTTTCTCAATAAATTCATTCAACTCTTCCTGGGTTCTGCTACAGGCAGAGATTGCTTTTTCCATCTGTCTGCAGAAAGGATCATTTTTGCCAAGGAGATCTGCTGCCTTTTTATAGAGTGTTTTCCCCTGAATAAAGTGGTTAGAAATTTTTTTATGCAATATTATTCTCTCTCTGTGCCTTGTCTGCTCAGCAGTGATGATGGATTCAAGTTTTTTTATGGAGTATTCAACAAGGGCATCCCTGGGTGTGTCATAGGCCTGGGAAATAGCTTCAAGAGCTTCTATTGTCTTACGGCTTAACACATAGGTTTTCTGTGTTCTTTCGATTTTTTGAAACTGTCTCAGTTTAATGTTCTTTGCAAGGGTGTCCAAAGCATCAAGGTCGTCTATGATATGATCAAAAAGGGATTTTTGCTTAATACCAAGGTGAATGGCAACAAGACCGATGGAGTCAATGGCTTTCTGGGAAAGCTTGAAAGTTGCCCTGACAGATTGTTTTCCCCTTAAATCAAACAGGGTTGATCTGAGAGTCTGTTCGTCTATTTCTGGCATTAAACCCTCCATTTTTCATAGTTATTGCTTAAATAGTCTATGATTTAATTTGTCTCATTCAAAATAGTAATGAAACCAAAACTTACTTTGAATTCTACAATATATGAGAGTGATAATCAATAAAAAATCGTGATGAATTTGAAAGATCACCTGAAAAAAATCTGGGTTTAACACCAGAAAAAGCAGGGAATTAAAAGCAGACTGCCGGCAATAAACAAGGGTTCTTTTCCAGAGGGTTTGAATTCAGGATCTGTTCTATCATCATCATAACATCTTGCTTCCATGGCCAGGACGAGATTGTCAGCGGATAAAAAGGTTTTTTTCAGCAGGGGAAATACAAGGCCGGTTACTCTTTTTACAGGATTTTTTTCAAGATCACTGCATCTTGCCTTTCTTGCATTTGATATCTCTTCAGCCTGTTTTAAGATGATCGGTATAAATTTAAGTGCCAGGCTTATCATTACACCCAGGCGTTTTTCTGGGATAAAGGGCACCGGTTTGAAAAACCACTGCACGGCACTTTTTACAGAGGATGGCTTTGTGGTGAAAGAGACAATCAAACCGGTCAGCATGATTAAAAAGAATTTAAATGCCATCAGAAAACCTTCCATCATTCCCTGTCTAGTTATGGAGATGTTAACAAAGGTTAAAATAGTGTCACCCTCTGTTGCAAGGGCACGGGCGGCAAAGACAAAAAAGAGCAAAACAAGAAAATACTTAAGATTTTTTAAAATGCCAGTAATATTCAGCCCGCTGTTTTTCAGGCAGAAAAGCAGAATCATAAAATATAACATGCAGGACGGAAGCTGTGCCGGCAACATCGCCAAGCTGATAAGACATATGATAAAGAATTTGCACCTTGCATCCAGCTCATGCAGGATGGAATTCCCTTGAATATATGTGAATGGAATCAGCTTGTCCACGGCTGAATACCCAGCCCGAACTTTGAAGAGCAGGGTTCCCTGACACCAGAGGGTTCAAGAAATTTGATCATCTCTTCAGGTCGGCCATCTTTTTTTATCTCTCCTTTGTCCATTATAATAATTCTGGTGGCCTTATCAATGAGGGTCTCCACATCATGGGTGGCAATGACCACTGTATGACCCGATCGGTTAAGTTCAATGATGGTTGAGAGAATCTGGAGAGTTCCTGGATAATCCAGATTGGAAAGGGGTTCATCAAATAGAATCACTTCAGGATCCATCACCAGGATTCCGGCAATGGCAAGTTTTCGTTTTTCTCCTCCTGAAAGGGTTGAAGGGTTTCTGTCCTTCAGATGCAGCAGGTTTAATTTTTCAAGGGCTTTTAAGACTTTGTTATTTATTTGATCTCGCTTATATTTCAGGTTTTCAAGACCGAATGCCGCGTCATCAAAAACCGTGTCTGCAACAATCTGTGTGTCAGCATCCTGGAATACCATGCCAACCCGCTTCCTTGTTTCAACAAGATGTTTTGAAACACTTTTGCCGTTTACAAGAATCTCTCCTGAATCAGGAAGTAAAAGCCCGTTTAAATGCCGTAGCAGTGTTGTCTTGCCGGATCCGTTTTTGCCGGCAAGAATAATGAATTCACCCGGGTATATAGACAGCGAAAGGTTTGTAATGGCTTTATATCCATCAAAAAAAGTGTGGTTTATACTCTGGATATCAATTTTCTTTTTAAGGGGTTTATCACACATTATTTATTGATTAAAACGATAGTTTGATAAGAGGTCTTAAAGATTTAGCAATAAATGCAGCGGCAATAATTTTCAGCAAATCTCCAGGCAGGAAGGGATACATTCCAACAGCAAGCGCTTTGGAATATGTTATTGAAGTCACCACTTTAAGCCATGGAACTCCTGCAGCATATATAATCAAAGAACCGGTGATCATGGCAGTCATATCCGAATATCTCTTCCTGCCCAGTTTTTTTGAAATGGTTGCCGTTATAAAAACACAAGGGAG
>CAYZCC010000105.1:1619-2951 GCA_964476805.1 uncultured Desulfobacula sp. | reverse complement strand
ATCCAAGCAGATATCCGCCGGTAGGCCCGAAAAGTTTACCCACACCCGAGCCTCCTCCTGAGAATACAGGCAGGCCTGCAAGTCCGATTAACAGATAGATGCCGACACACGCAACGGCCCACACACGACCCAGAATAATTGCAGCGAGAAGGACAAACATGTTTGCAAGAAAAATGGGAACAGGGCCGATGGGTATGGCAATAAAGGCTCCGATGGATATAAATGCAACAAACAAAGATGTATATACGCTCATTTTAAGCGGGTTTGGGTGATTCATTTTTTCTTATCCTTTCAGTCTGTCTGGATAAATCAGGCGGTTGTTTTTGAACAGGGTGTTACACAACCACAGCCTGTCAGGCATTATGTGTGAAAACAGTCTCCATAGATGATTTTTTGTATCTCCCCTGCCTCATCTTTAATAATTAAAGTACCGTTCTCATCAACATCAGTGGCAACGCCTTCAAAAACTTCTGTCAATGTTTCAACTCTGACCCGGCTACCAATGGTTGAGGTCATTTTTTTCCAATCCTTGATGATTTCAGCATACGCTATTGTTTGAATTCTGGTTTCAAAATCATCAAGAAAGGCTTCCAGAATCACTCTTCTGGAAAGGTTTTGATTTAAAACATCCTTTAAAGATACAGATTGGGGGTCATATTTCTGGGGGAAGTTATTTACATTTAATCCGATACCAATATTAATATATTCCACCATATCTCCACGGGTGGACATTTCAGACAGAAGTCCTGCAAGTTTTTTCCCTTTGATTAAAAGGTCATTGGGCCATTTGACTTGGACATCTATATCAAAAAGATGCCTTAAAGATTTTGAAAGACTCAAGGCGGCTGCAAAATTATAAATATAGGCAAGGGAGGGTGGAATTTTTGGTTTTAAGATCAGGGTGAACCACAAACCGCCTTTTGATGAGAGCCACTCCCTCTCCATCCTGCCCCTGCCTTTTGTCTGGTTTTCTGCTATGACAACACTTAAGTGGGGTGCCCTCTCTTTTGCCAGGATTTTTGCCTTATCCATGGTGGTTTCAAGCTCCTGAAAATGAAAGATTCTGTTTTGAAATTTTTCATTGAAGCAGAAGGGCAGCAGAAGGTCTTTGTTGCTTAAAAGAACATACCCTTTTGAGTGGGATTCAATATCATATCCGCTCTTTTTCAAGGATGTAATGTGTTTCCATATGGCTGTTCTGGAGACTTTGAAAACGTCACTTAAGTGGATACCGGAAACAATCTTACCCTTTGCAAGATAGAGATGTTTTATGATATCCTTTTTTATATTTGAATTTCTGTTAACCATATCAACTGGCTATGGTTAACAGAA
>CAYZCC010000105.1:0-1609 GCA_964476805.1 uncultured Desulfobacula sp. | reverse complement strand
TTTACTGCGTCTGCACCCGCCTCTACTGCCATCCTTACAAGCTCTTTTGCTGAATCAAGGCTGTTGTGGGTTGGACCTGCCTCAAAAACAATATAAACCGGATTGTTGTCACCGACTCTCTTTTTTCCCAAATATACCATGGGGACTCCTCTCTATTCCAAATAGCGTTGAATTATTATCAACATTTTCATTTTAATACTGTATTTTTTACTTTGCTGAATATTCAGTTCCTGGCAAAAATCGGAACAAATTTTCCACCTTTCTTAAATCATGATGGTCTCGTAAAAAGTCAAAAATGGCAAAATCGCTATATATAATTTCAGTATGTTACGACCCAAAAATTGCCAAAATCGGACTTTTTACAGGTTCATCAAATCATGTCATGCAAAATATAAACCATTATTAAAAGAAGAATCAATATCTCAATTGCTCCTTCTGTGCTTTATAACACAAATTAATATTTGATTTTAATATTTAATACGGCTATATCTCAATAAATATTAAGGTTTATCCCATGAAAAAAACAAAATTCCCGTTACTGTTAATAAGAGCCGATACCGGCAGAAAAATCGGTGCGGGTCACATCATGCGATGCATTGCCCTTTCCCAGGAGTGGAAAAAACACAACGGCAGGGTCATCTTTATTTCAAACAGCAGCAACTCGAAACTAAACAGCCGCATTACATCCAATGGGTTTCAACTCATAAACTTAGAGACATCACATCCAGACAGAGAAGATATTGCCTCTACCCTTTCAATCATAAAGAAAACAGGTGCGGACACAATTGTTGTGGATGGATACCACTTTAATGAAGCGTATCATAACGCCCTGAAAAATCAGGGAGTAAAACGGGTCATAATTGATGATTACAACCACCTGCCATTTTACAATACCGATATTTTAATAAATCAGAATCTTGGCGCAGAAAAGTTTAAATATGCAACCTCCCCTGCAACCATCAAACTTATTGGCAAAGACTATATCATGTTAAGGGATGAATTTCTCGAAAACAGTCACTCCGGTAATAACACCCCCTTAAAAGCTGAAAAAATTCTTGTGACAATGGGAGATTCTGATCCTGGCAATACCACATTAAAAGTTATAAAGAGCCTTAACATTTTGAAAATGAAAAACCTGAAAATAAAAATAATTTTAGGCAATGGATTCTCCCATAGAAAAACCATAGAAAAAGAGCTTTTGTATTCAACTTTTACCCATGAAATAATAACAGATGCCCATTGTATGCCGAAACTGATGAAGTGGGCAGACATGGCCGTATCAGCCAGCGGCAGCACAAGCTGGGAACTTTGTTTTATGGGTATCCCGGGAATCTATCTTGTGAATGCTGACAACCAGAAAAAAATTGCCAGTGCCCTTCACAAATATAATGCTGGAATTAATGCAGGATGGCATAATACTGTATCCCACAAAGAACTTGCACCAGTCATTGAAAAACTTATCAACTCCCCCAAAAAAAGAGAAAACCTATTCCAAAATGGAAAGGCACTCATAGACGGCATGGGCAGAAAAAGAATCAATTCAGTTATAAACTGACCTGGAAAATTCATAAATTTTCGTTAAAGATTCATAAATTTTCGTTAAAGATTG
>CAYZCC010000104.1:6316-7902 GCA_964476805.1 uncultured Desulfobacula sp. | reverse complement strand
GACGGGAAGGTCGTCTGGTCTGTCAAGAGTTTTATTACGAAAGATGAATACAAAGTATCAGAAGATGAAATAACAGATCACAGTAACAGAAGAGAAGCATTGCTGAGAATATCCACTCGAACCGCTGAAAGATTGGTAAGCAAAATGACGACTAATTTTTAAAGACGTGTGAATATGAATGTTTTAACAAAAAACAGGAGTTGCGGTTTTTATACACAAATCCTGTTTTAGACCTGTTTTAGACCTGTTTTAGACCTGTTTTAGAATTGTCAGCTTATTAAACTTTGAAGGTGAATAAACAGCTTGAGAAAAAACAGGGTCTTTAGATCAGACGTTCATGAACTTAAACAATCTTGAGATTTTTCTGGAAGCCGTTTTTTTATGGATAATGCCTTTCTGGGCTGCCTTGTGAATAGCAGATTGAGTTTGCCTCATCATTTCATCTTTATTGTCACTGTTTGTCTCTTTTGCAGACCTCAGCTTTTTTTCAAGATTTTTAAGTGTTGTTTTGACAGATTTGTTTCTAAGCCTTCTAACCTGGCTCTGTTTTGCACGTTTTTTAGCAGATTTATGGGTAGCCAACTCGGTCTAACTCCTTTATATAAGTGTATTTAATTTAAAAATTAAGCTATATTTTAGAAGACAAAAACTATAGGGTTTGTTAATTTTTGTCAAGGAAAACTTGTGATTAAAACTTTTAAAAAGAGTGTACTGGTCAGCACTTTAACGCTCATGAGCCGTATGCTTGGTCTTGTAAGGGATGTACTGATTGCCGTATGGTTCGGGGTTTCAGCACAGAGTGATGCCTTTTTTATTGCCTTTCGACCCTTTGATCTTATCCGTAAACTTTTTTCCGAAGGGATTTTGAATATTTCATTTATACCCATTTTTTCAAAAACCCGGGTCAATGATGGCAAAGCAAAAGCAGCTTCTCTCTTTTTCTCTTTTTTCTGGTTTCTTACCCTTGCCGGAACCCTGATGGTGCTTACTGGGATTTTTTTTGCCCCTATTATTATCAAAATCATTGCTCCTGGATTTATCGGGGCATCATACAAATTGCAAATCACCACTATCTTGTTTAAAATTATGCTGCCATACCTCTGGTTGATCTTAATGAGTTCTCTTTGCATGGGGGTATTAAACTCATTTGGAAACTTTGGTATTCCAGCTCTTTCCCCGGTTGTTTTCAACCTTGTCGTGATTTTGTTTACTATCATGATCTGCAACCTGTTTGAAACGCCTGTCATGGGCCTGGCCCTTGGCGTAACAATCGGCGGAGTTCTTCAGCTTGCTTTTCAGATTCCGTTTATGTTCCGTTCCGGGATTCTAAAATTTTCATTTTTCTCCGGGTGCCACCCCGGGTTAATAAAAATATTGAAAATTATGATTCCCTCTATGATTGGAGCGGCTTCCTATCAGGTAAATATTATGTCTGCCTCTTTTTTTGCTTCAACACTTGATCCAGGAAGTGTCTCCTTTTTATATTACGCAGACAGGCTGGTACAGTTTCCACTTGCACTGGTTTCGGTTTCAGCTGCAATGGTGCTTCTGCCAAGGCTGTCAGAAAAGGCAGCCATGGGGCAGAT
>CAYZCC010000104.1:0-6306 GCA_964476805.1 uncultured Desulfobacula sp. | reverse complement strand
TGGATGAAATATCCAAATTGTTTTCCAATGCAGTGAAGCTTGTATTTTTTATTACCATACCTGCAATGGCCGGATTAATGGCTCTGGATGAACAGATCGTGTCCATGCTGTTCGGTCATGGCGTCTTTAAAGGATCAGCCACTCCTAAGACAGCAGAGTGTCTTTTTTTCTTAAGTTTTGGACTTTGGTCATTTACAGGCAGCCGGCTGTTTGTGACTTTGTATTACGCTCTTGCTGATGTTAAAATACCATTCTATTCGGGCGTTATTACAATCGTTCTGAACCTGATCCTCTGTCTCCTGTTGATTGACAGCTTTGGGCTGAAAGGTCTTGCAGTGTCCATCTCTATATCATCTGCCACAGGGTTTGCAATCTTGTTAATAAATATTCCAGGGAAAGTTAAGATTGAAAAATTGGGAATTATTGTTTCTGCTTGCAGATCACTTTTTTTATCTGCTATAATGTTTTTTATTGTTCAGCAGGCCGCCTGTTTCCTACCTGAGTCCGGCACAGATAAACTTTGGTATGGAACAGGTGTGATTGGCTGTATTGGATTAGGGGCTGGTTTCTATTTTATTGTAAATTTGTTAATGGCAAGCCCTGAATTTAAAATACTGAAAAAAGGTATGATATAAAGCAGTAATGACAACTCTTGAAAAAGCAGGTTTATACCTCTCAATATTTATTATTATTAACCTTTTTACTTTTATTGGTTTTTCAAAAAATGGTGTTTTGGATTATATGGAATTAAAAAAGAGTCACACAGATATACTTGAGCAGATAAATGAAGTGGGTTTAAAGAATCAAAAATTGGAAAATGAAATTATAAGCTTAAAAACAGATATGAATTACATAAAGCATGTTGCAAAACACGAACATGATATGGCTGAAAAAGATGATCTCATATTTAAAGACAAACCAGCCAATAGAGGAAATATTAAATGAATCTTTCTACGAAAACAGTTGAATTTGCAAAGGTTTATGAAGAACAGGGCTGTTATAAAGAGGCGTTGGAAATTTACTCTTTTCTTGATAAAGCGCACACTTCTGGTGAAGTTCAAGCCGGGTTAAAACGCATGGAAGAAAAGAGGGCAGAAAAGATTTCTGAATCTGACGATGCAGAGGAGATATCAAAAGAGAAAAAAATTTCCCTTCTTTTTGAAAAATGGCTTAATTTAATGATATTAAAGCAGAAACTTAATAAGTTTTTGAGAATCAAATCACAACTCTCCTGAAAAAAAGAGGGGCCAGCAAAAAATAAAACGGTTATGACTATGGCTGGACAACTATACGAAATCCAAGGCTGTTTCTTTTAACTCCAGGTTTATAGTAGCTTCTGTAGGCGCTGCGTTGATACTTGCTTTTCTGGTACCACCCGCCACCGCGAATAATCCGGTGTTTACCTTCTTTGCTTAAGGGATCTATGATATTGTCTTTATAAGTGTCAGTCACAGCCCCTACTCTGGTTCGCCAGAAGTTCCGCCATCTGCACGAGTCAAGGACCCACTCCTGGACATTGCCGTGCATATCATAAAGTCCCCATCTGTTGGGCTCTTTTGTCTTGACAGGATGGGGTCTGAAATCTCTGGCCGGGCCTGCTTCTCCGGAATTGTAGCAATACCAGGCCATATGAATTAGAGCGGGTTCCGGCTCATTACATGAATCTGTTGTTATGGGTCCGTTTGCAAAGGCAGATGAAGATCCTGCCCGGCAGGCATATTCCCACTCAGCTTCAGTTGGCAGTCGATATCTGTCTGTGTTTTCCCACTTGTTTAATACCCTTATAAACTCCATGCACTGATCCCAGGAAACGGTATCAACAGGATAGTTTTTGCTTAGTTTTGAGAATGAGGATGGATTGAAACCCACCAGTTTTTCCCACTGACCCTGGGTCACTTCAGTTTCACCCATATAAAAGTTTTTAGAGATGACAACCTTATGGCTCTTTTCATTCCATTGACGTCCTTTTTCAGATTTCGGACTGCCCATTAAAAAACTTCCAGAAGAGATCAGGACAAATCTCATTCCAAGTTCATTTGTGAAAATATTGGGTTCGGCAAATGCTGTAAAACAGTTCAGCCAGACCCAAAAGCCAAAAAAAGTTATAGTAATAAATTTCAGGTACCCTCTCATAAATACATCATACCACATGCATGGTCTGTTATTCAATACTGATTTTTTTTTTAAGTTACCGCTTGAAAATAAAGCTCAAAATGATATGAATATGATATCTGAAAATAAAACAGGAGTTTTATAATGCCATCCAGAGAAAGGCCCGGGTCTAAAACCCGTTCACAATTTTTCAATAAAAAGAGCCGTGTCAATAAAAAAAAAGATAGCAGTGATAAAGGGCTGAATCCCTCCCTTTTAAAAAAGAATGAATTTGCCCTGATTCTTTTGGGAGCGTTGCTTTTATCCATTCTTATATTTTTCTTTTTTTTCAGATCATCTGATACTGAATCTGAAATTGCAAAACAGGATGTTTCAGCAGCTCCTGTGACCGCTTTTGAAAAGCGGATTGAAAATATTGAAAAAGTACTGAAAATAGGAGCGGATTCCAGAACTAAAAATGTTAACACAAAAGAGAGTGCTGTTAAAATAAATCATTTGGAAGATAGATTGGGCAGGCTTGAAACAGCTTTTTCAGTCAAATTTGACTCTTTGATTGACAGAGTGGGAGTCATTGAAAATCGTATTGCACAGCTTAAAAACAAACCTGTAAAGACAGTGGTAAAAAAGGAGACTGCACCTGAACCTGCACCTGCTGTTCCAGTTAAAAAGGCTGTAAAGAAAAAATTCGTGTTCCATACAGTAAAGAAAAAAGAGACTCTCTACTCCATAAGTAAACAATACAATACCACTATTGATAAATTAAGAGAACTCAATAAACTCTCAAAAGGAGCAATCATTTATCCTGGGGATAATCTACTTGTCAGATAGGCGTTAAGAATTTTTTATGTCTGAACATTTTGATTCTTTCATGTTCTGCTCTCTTTTCTTCAAAGACCCTGCAATAAATCTTTTTTTGATATTCTCAAGACGGGGTTGAAATTTTGCACGGTAATTTTGTTCTAACATTTAAATGCTGCAAAGGCTTTGTGTGGGTGTGTTTTATTTGGATGATTTGCTGCAATTGTGATAAAAGCAGTACAACTATTTTAAATGACGCTTTTGGATATTAAACATGCTGTTGATTTTTCCACCTGTTGCAAAACCATGTGAACCTCCGGCCGGGGTGGCGCTGCTGTCTTCTGCTTTAAAGGAGCATGGAATCCCCTGCAGGGTTTATGATGCAAATATTGAAGGTCTTCTATATCTTATCAATTCCGATATTGACCTCATGGACTCCTGGTCAAAAAGGGCTTTGAAAAATAGAGAGAGGATCATTGATGATTTAAAAAATCATAAGTTGTATGAAAATATGGACAGATATCACCAGCGGGTTTATGACTTAAATAAACTTCTTACGATCAGTGTAGATTATAAAAGATTCAGGATGACTTTGAGTGATTATTCTGATGCGAAGCTGTCATCTGTTGCCAGCAGTGATCTGTTGAAAAGCGCAAGGCTTTATAAAGAAAACCCATTTTATCAATTTTTTAAAGATAAAATCAGAGAGCAGATTCAAAATTTGGATTCACCATATGTTGGGATCTCTCTTTGCTATCTAAATCAGGCCCTTGTTAGTTTTGCTCTTGCCGGCTGGATTCGTGATAATTTTCAGGATAAGAAAATAGTAATGGGCGGCGGATTGATCTCCTCCTGGATGAGCCGCCCTGATTACGATGATCCATTTAAGGATCTGATTGACCTTACAGTTAAAGGAGAGGGAGAGAAGCCTCTGCTGGAATTTTTTGGTAAAAAAAATATTAGAAAACGTCACTATATTCCAGATTATGATTTTGTAAAAAACGATTTATATCTTGCTCCCGGGAAAATTTTACCCTTTAGAGCTTCTATTGGCTGCTATTGGGGAAAATGCAGATTCTGCCCTGAAAAGGCAGAAACACGCCCCTACAGTTCCAGGAAGGCGTTAAAAGTGTTGGATGATTTAAAGGCTGTTGAGAAAAAATACGCTCCAGATTATATTCATTTTATTGACAATGCAGTTACGCCAGCATTTTTAAAAACAGTGTCCAAAGAAAAATTTGGGTTCAAGTGGTATGGTTTTGTAAGGTTTGAAAAAGAGTTACTGAATTTAGATTTTTGTCATGATCTTAAAAATTCAGGGTGTGACATGTTAAAGCTTGGCCTTGAATCCGGGGATCAGGGTGTACTGAATCAGATGAATAAGGGAACAGATCTTGCCATGGCATCAGTTATCCTGGAGAACCTGCACGCTGCAGGAATATTAACTTTTGTTTATCTTCTTTTTGGTACAAGTTTTGAAAACAGGACGGCAGCATTTAAAACCCTTGAGTATATTAAAAGGCATGAAAAATATATTGATTATTTAAATCTGGCAGTATTTAATCTTCCCATGTTCAGTGAAGATGCAGAAGATTTAGAGACCCATGAGTTTTATCATGGAGACCTGTCACTCTATTTGAATTTCGTGCATCCAGGTGAATGGGACCGGCTGAAAATAAAGCAGTTTCTGGATAAAAAATTTAAAAAAGAGATCTCCTGTGGGTCATCTGTCCGTAAGAATCCGGCTTTTTTTTCATCAAATCATGCAGCATTTTTTAAAAAGGATCAAAAATGATAGCAGATATTCTTTCAACAGGGGATGAAGTTCTTTTTGGTGATGTTGTTGATACAAACGCCTCATTTCTCTGCAGAAAATTAAAAAATATGGGGATTAAGGTCCAAAAAATAATTGCAGTGGGTGATGATCTTGATACCATTGCTTCCCATATAAGTGAAATCTCTTTCAAATCAGACATCTGTCTTGTTACAGGCGGTCTTGGCCCCACCATGGATGATCTGACCGCACTTGCATGTGGCAAGGCTGCCAATCAAAAACTTGCGTTGAATCAAACGGCCATGGAATCCATGAAAACTTATTTTGCAAAAAAAGGGTTTCAACTGACCCGGGAGAATAAAAAACAGGCCATGCTGCCACAGGATGCAAAAGTAATCATAAATAATAGGGGGACGGCTCCTGGATTTTATATTAAAATTAATAGATGCCTGTTTTTCTTTATGCCGGGTGTCCCTTTAGAAATGAAACAGATGTTTGAAACCCGGATCAAAAATTTACTCATCAATAGATTTAACTTCACTGATAAAATTTTAATTAAGCGGCTGACGGTTTTCGGACTGGGTGAATCAAAGGTTGGTTTTTTACTCAAAGAGTTTGAAGAGTATTATCCGCAAATGCACCTTGGCTTTAGAGCTGATTTCCCCCTGGTTGAGGTTAAAATTGTAATTGCAGTCTTACATATGGATGAAAACAAAGCGTTAGATCAGATGAGAGAAGCAAAGCAATGGGTGGCTGAGAAGCTTGAAAAGAGAGTGATATCAACAAAAGGACTCTCAATGGCCCAGGAGACAGGGCGTTTATTGATAAAACAGAAAAAAACCCTTGCCATTGCAGAGTCATGCACCGGCGGCCTGATCGCAAATATGATGACTGATATTGACGGGAGTTCTGACTTTTTTCTCTTCTCAGGTGTTACCTACTCCAATGATGCAAAAATGGCGATTTTAAATGTTCAAAAAAAAACCATTATTGATCATGGTGCAGTGCATGAACAGACAGCTCTTGAGATGGCAAAAGGAGCAAGAGAGAAAGCAGGTTCTGATTTCGCAATATCAACAACAGGCATTGCAGGGCCCACAGGCGGCACAAAGGACAGACCTGTGGGCATGGTCAGTATTGGGTTTGCAGGCGGTGATTTTACAGAATCAAAAACTTACAGATTCAACTTTGATGACAGATTATTAAATAAAAAAATGTTTGCAACAATGGCTCTGGAATTGCTTCGCCGACATCTTGTCAGTTTGGAAAAAAATCCATAAAAAGTGTATGCTTTATTATAATTTTGAAAAATCAGATAATACAAATTTTGCAGCTTCCCTGCCTGCCATCATAACCGGAGTATAGCCTCCGCCATGTGACCATGCACTTTTCAATGACCTCTATCATGTCGGAAAGACCCGGAATAAGCCTTTGTTCAACTCTTTTAATAAATTTTTCAGCAATCCGTTCCTTTGCTTTGGTATGGTAGTATAAAAAAATAAAACGGTAATAAAACTGTTTTTATTACATCATGGCATTATCATGGCATCATATTTTTTAAATACAATTGTATTGCGACAGGCAGCATAAACATGTGATGAACAGACAAAAACAGATGATGA
>CAYZCC010000103.1:5184-7987 GCA_964476805.1 uncultured Desulfobacula sp. | reverse complement strand
AAAAAAAACAGCATTGACAATAAAGGTATGGTTCCTTAAACCTGCCGCCTAATTAATTATTTTTATTGTCTGGGCAGACACTTGACTCAAGTCACTACCACTACTGGCAACCCTTGTGACACGACAAAACATCCGGATCTGGTCACTGACGGCAACCCGTCTTATGATGCCACGGTGCCTGTCAAACAACTTGTCGCCTAAATTAAAATTATTTTTCCCAGTCATTTCGATTTCGGATTAGTTTAAGACGGAAGGAAACACTTGTCTCTAAAATGCCTTCGGTAGAGTTGATTTTTTGAATCAGTTTACGGAGTTCCTCATTGGACTTTGCTCTGAATTCTACATCGAAATGATAGGCTCCGGTAAGCTGGGCAATATACCAGATGGCTTCGCAGTTTTTCAGACTGTTTATGACCCCGTCTGTTTTCTTGATATCGGTTTTAATTTTAATGTTACCACCCAGTATATATCCAAGTTTTTCCTGGTTGACAACCGCCACAATTTGTATCACTTCATCATCAAGAAGTTTTCTGATCCTCTTTCGAATCGCTGTTTCCGATAAGTTTAGTTTTTTGGCTATTTCCGTGTTGGGGGTCCTGCCGTTTGAATTCAACATTTTAATAATCTGGGCATCCGTTGCATCAACCTGAATATTCAATAGTTACCTCATAAATTCGGTTTAATTTCAAGGCAGATTTCATTTCCTACTGCTGGGTCTGCCTGAAATGAAAGTTAGCAGTTTAATTGACTTCTATCATGGCATTACCTTAAAAACAAGTTCGAATATCGAATATTCGAATATAAAACTAAACAGAGAACTAATTTGTGCTTTTTTTAAAAAAATAGTTGACAATCGAATAAAAAACATATTACCTGGATCGATAGGGGTCGCCACAGTCGGTTTGAGTATTGCTGATTTATGCATCAGGCTGACAAAATCAAACGTACAAAAAACAATGGCTGATATCAGCTGAACCTAAATTTATCTGGGAGATTTCATATGTCGTCTCTAAATGAAAAACTCAATGAGCGAAGAAAAAAAAACATTCCCCAAGGCCCGTTTAATACGACAACTGCGTTTATTAAATCAGCCAAAGGGGCTTGCATGACTGATGTGGATGGCAGACAATTTATTGATTTTGCAGGTGGTATTGGTGTTAACAATGTGGGTCACAGCCATCCAAAAGTGGTGAAAGCCATAACAGATCAGGCCAGAAACTATATCCACACCTGTTTTCATGTGGCAATGTATGAGCCTTATGTAGAGCTGGCAGAAAAATTAAATGCGCTGGCTCCTGGTAATTTCGACAAGATGACCCTGTTTGCAAACTCAGGAGCCGAAGCTGTTGAAAATGCAGTAAAGGTCACCCGATATGCGACTAAAAGGGCAGGTGTTATCTGTTTTGAGAATGCATTTCACGGCCGGACTCAAATGGCCATGAGCCTGACCAGTAAGGTCAAGCCATATAAATTTAATTTGGGTCCCTTTGTTCCTGAAATTTACAGGATGCCCTATGCTTACTGCTACCGGTGTCCGTTCAACTTAAAATACCCATCCTGCGAAACAGCATGTGCAGACCATCTGGAAAACTTTTTTATCGGCAATGTCGCACCTGAAAATACTGCGGCTGTTATCGCAGAGCCGATTCAAGGAGAAGGTGGTTTTGTGACACCGCCGCCGGAGTATTTTCCAAAACTGAAAAAAATATGCGAAAAATACGATATCCCATTGATCATCGATGAAATACAGGCCGGCGCCGGCAGGACCGGAACGTTTTTTGCCATTGAACACTGGGGTGTTGAACCCGATGTAATTACGCTTGCTAAAAGTTTTGCCGGTGGTATGCCTTTAAGTGCGGTAATCGGACGCGCAGATCTCATGAATGCGCCCCATGTTGGGGGATTGGGTGGAACCTATGGCGGCAATCCGGTCTCTTGCGCCGCAGCCCTGGCAGTCATGGAAATCCTTTTTGAAGACAATCTTTTGTCCAAAGCCAAAGCCCTCGGAAATGTCCTTTGGGAGCGATTCACAAAGCTTGCTGACCAATTTGAAATCATCGGTGATGTCAGGGGGAAAGGTCCCATGCTGGGTATGGAACTGGTAAAAGACCGGGAAAGCAAAGAACCGGCCGTTGATGAAGCCAAAAAGCTGGTTCAGCGCTGCTATGATAAAGGATTGATTATCCTTTCCTGCGGTAATTTTGGAAATGTCATCCGGACACTGATGCCATTTGTCATTACGGATGAGGAATTGGAAAGAGGACTTGCCATACTCGAGGAGAGCTTCCATGAGCTTGAACGATCATAAAGGGTCTGTTTTATGAAAGGTTTTTATTATAAACATCTGATGATAAATGTTACTTCTAAGACTTTTGTCTTAGAAGATCTCGATAAGGATCTTATCCGTCTGACACTTGGCGGAAAAGGCCTTGCCACTCAACTCATGCTTGACCTCTCCCCTTCAGGCGTTGATCCCCTGGGGACTGATAATAATCTCATTATTGCCTCAGGCCCCTTTTCGGGAAGTTCAATTTACGGATCGTGCCGATATGGCGTGTTTGCGAAATCACCATTAACAGGCGGATACGGAGAATCTTACTCAGGAGGCACCTTTGCCACACATTTAAGTCGAACAGGTGTTGATGTCATAACCATACAAGGAATCGCAGAAAATCCCATATGGCTGGAAATCACTTCGGAAAAGGTCTTCTTTCATAATGCCCAGGATATTTGGGGAAAAGACACCTTTGAAACCGAAAGCTTGGTGGAACAAAAAATTCAGGCAAAGAAATCTGGCGTTATG
>CAYZCC010000103.1:2070-5174 GCA_964476805.1 uncultured Desulfobacula sp. | reverse complement strand
CCGGCCGGGGAAAACCAGGTTCCCTTTGCTGTTATAAAAAATGATAAACACCGGGTGGCTGGGCGGACAGGCATGGGCGCTGTCCTGGGTTCTAAAAAGATTAAAGCGATTGCATGCCATGGGGAGCAAACAAAACAGATGTACGATCCCGAAGGCATTAAACAGTATAAAAAAGAGATGCTGGCCCGGTTGAAGAACGACAAGGGGGTTCGTGCATACAAGAACATGGGAACTCCCATGATGGTAGATATTTTAAACAATGCCGGTGCCTTTCCCACACAGTATTGGAAACGGGGTAAACTCGATACTAAAGGCAGGATCAATGCTGAAGCCATTGCCTCCCGGATGAATCCCAAACCTCATGCGTGCCTGGACTGTTTTTTAGGGTGTGGTAAAAATGTCGAGGTCACCCAAGGACGCCATAAAGGGCTTAAGCTGGAAGGGCCGGAGTATGAAACCCTGTATGCTTTTGGTGGGTTATGCCTGATCGGTGAAATCGAAGAGATTGTTTATCTCAATGAACTGTGCGACCGCAATGGTATTGATACCATTTCATCGGGAAATCTTATTGCCCTTGCCATGGAAGCTTCTCAGCAAGGCAAACTTAAATTAAAAATCCATTATCGCTCTGCAGATGATGCAGCCGATCTGATCAGAAGTATCACATACCGTCGGGGACTGGGTAAAACGCTTGCTCTGGGTATGAAGGAGGCATCCAAAAAACTTTCTATGGAAAAAGAGGCGGTCCATGTCAAAGGACTGGAACCCGCAGGATATGATCCCAGGATCTTAAAAGGAATGGGATTGGCCTGTGCTGTCAGTGAGCGTGGGGCCTGCCATCTTCGGGCAACATTTTACAAGCCGGAACTGGCTGGGATCATCGCACCCGATACCATTGAGGGGAAAGCCGAACTCTTCATCGATTTTGAAAATCGGTGTACCTTGTTTGATTCCCTGATTTTATGCCGGTTTTTCAGGGATATTTATACATGGGAAGAACTGTCACAAATCATCTATCTTGCCACAGGCATTCGTTATAAAAAAGAAGATCTTGAGAAAACAGCCAACCATATCAAGGACAATACACGAAGGTACAATTTAAGAGAAGGTCTGACCTGGGAAGATGATACGCTTCCTTCAAGGTTTTTTGATCAGGATCTGCCAAACGGCAAAGGAATAACCAGAGATGAGCTGCGTAAGCTTGTGTCTGACTACTATCAACTTAGAGGATGGGATGAAAAGGGGATTCCAGGGGACAAAAAAAACAATGGCCCTGCTGGACCAGACATACCATAATGGAGGACTCACCCAAATGATAGACTTAGATGAATATCATCCGGATGGTTACAAAATAAGAGATATTAAAGCCGCCAAAAAGGAAGTGGATGATATCGTGGATATTATCACTATGCCAACCGAAAAGATTCCGCTTGAAACAAGAGAAGAAATTTCTAAAAAAACCGTTCGAAATTTCCGGGATCATATTAATAAAGGGTTCCTTGACTACAGAAAATCGGTCACAGAGGCCACCGGGTTTGCCGTAACAGAATGGACGGGCCAGGGGTCTATCCTCGTTGACGTCCTGGACAGACAGTTTCTGGATCTCTTAGGTGGGTTCGGACTCTATTCATACGGTATCCGTCACCCCAAAATAGTTGCCGCCGTAAAATCTCAGCTGGATCGTTCTCCACAATACAGCCAGGAAATGCTGGATCCGCTTCGGGCACAGTTGGCCAAAGTCCTGGCTCTTCTTACTCCGGGAAAAATCCAATACGGATTTTTTGCCAATTCCGGGACTGAAGCCGTGGACGGGGCAATGAAACTTGCCAAACTCTATACCGGGAAAAAGGGATTTATATCCACACTTAAAGCATTCCATGGCAAGTCGCTTGGGGCGCTTTCCCTGATGGGGAAGCAGGCTTTCAGAAAACCATTACTGCCGCTTCTTGAAGGCATCCGGCAGGCACCATTCAAAGATTTAAACGCCCTGGAGCGTGAACTGGCATCGGCCCGGGCTGTTGGAGATGATATCGCCGCAGTGGTGCTCGAACCCATACAGGGAGAAGCCGGTGCGATTGTACCACCGGACGAATATCTGCCAGGTGTCAGGGAATTATGTGATCATTACGGCGTGTTGATGATATGTGATGAAGTCCAGACGGGTTTTGGCAGGACCGGTGAAATTTTCGGAGTGGATCACTGGGATGTCAAGCCGGACATCATGTGCTTTGGGAAAGCCCTTGGCGGCGGTGTTGTGCCGATGTCCGCATTTATGTCCACGCCTGAGATCTGGAAGTGTATGGAACCCAACCCATTTATGCATACCACCACCACTGGAGGGAACCCGCTTGCCTGCGCATCCGCTCTTGCAGCCATTTCTGTTCTTCTTGAAGAAGACCTGGCCGGTCAGGCAAAAAAGAAAGGTGCGTATGTACTGGAAAAACTGGGCGAGCTCCAGGAGCGATATCCAGGCATCCTTGCAAAGAAAAGAGGCCTTGGCCTTCTTCTGGGTATGGAATTTCATACAGACGGTATTGGTTACAAAGTTGCTTCCGGTCTTTTCTCAAGAGGCGTTATCACTGCCGGAACACTTACAAATGCGAAGAATATCCGCTTTGAGCCTGCCTTGAATGTACCCTGGGAGATCCTTGACAAATCCCTGAACCGGATTGAAGATGTATTCAAATCTATCGAGCTTCCCAAAGGAAAAGCGGATGAATACCTGTATACCGGCCAGATGCTCCATGTTGATTTGAGCAAAAACGAGGTGCAGTCAAAAACGATTCCAAAAAATCTCAGGGAGAAATATATCGGTGGATGGGGTCTTGCAACCAAATACCTGTATGACAATGTAGATCCAAAGGTTGACCCTTTATCCAAGGATAATGCCGTTGTCATTATGACAGGACCCGTATGTGGTACGCTCGTGCCGACATCATCCAGAACCTGTCTGGTATCCAAATCTCCTAAAACCCATACCATATTTGAGTCAAATATAGGTGGTTCTTTCGGCCCTGAGCTTAAATTTGCCGGATACGACGGGATCATCATCACCGGAAAAGCGAAAAAACCGGTTTATCTCCGGATTGAAAATAACAGTGTGA
>CAYZCC010000103.1:0-2060 GCA_964476805.1 uncultured Desulfobacula sp. | reverse complement strand
GTTGAAAGGGAAAGGTATTTTTGAAACTGAGGAATGGTTGAAAAATGGAATCGATGCAGAAGCCAAAACCCTTGCCATCGGACCGGCTGGAGAAAATCTCATTGATTTTGCCTGCATCGGTTCTGAATCCTACCGCCAGATGGGGCGCGGCGGCGGCGGCGCCTTGTTTGGATCAAAAAATCTAAAAGCGATTGTCTGCAGGGGAACCGGCGGTGTACAGGTCAATGAAATCGGTTCCTTTTATGAAAAAGTGACTGAGCATACTGAAGGCAACCTTCTCACCGATGATAACATGTGGGCAAAAACACATGGAACGCCACTCCTGGTTGATGTAACCAATGAAATGGGAATCCACCCGACCAGGAACTTTACCAAAGGCGTCAGTGCCAGTCGACAGAACCTGAATGCAGATGCCATTGACGATGTAAAAATCGGTGACCGTTCCTGTGCTTCATGTCCAATGGGATGCGGCAAGTTTACCTCCGTCAACGGGACCCAGGTTGAAGGACCTGAATATGAAACCTTGTGCCTGGGTGGATCAAACTGTGAGATCAATGACCTTGAAACCGTCATGAAATTTAACCGGCTCTGTGATGATTATGGCCTTGATACCATGTCCACCGGTAATATTATCGGGCTTGCAATGGATCTCACAGAGTCCAAAATTTATGATTACGGCATCCAATTTGGGGATACCAAAGAATTTCTTGCCCTGATCGAAGAAATCGCCACCGGGTCCACACCCAGAGGAAAGGATCTGGCACTCGGTGCAAAAAAACTTTCAGCCAAACATCATGCCGAAGACATGGCTGCCCATTCCAAAAACCTTGAAATGCCGGCGTATGATCCCCGTGGTAATTACGGGATGGCACTGGGGTATGCAACGTCTGAAAGGGGTGCCTGCCATTTAAGATCATTTACTCTGTTTGAAGAAGAGCCTTTTAAAGTAAAAGAAATGAGCCGCGCAGTCATGGAAAACCAGAATCTGAATGCCGTTAAGTTTTCTATGGGACTCTGTGATTTCTGGGGAACTGTTGATACAGGTATCATGGCTGATTTCCTTACAAAAGGGCTGGGCAAAAAGACTTCTGCTAAAGATTTGAACAAGGCAGGTGAACGAATCTGGAACCTGAACAAGCTTTTCAATCTTAAGGCCGGGCTTAGCAGCTCAGACGATACGATTTCGAAAAAAATACTGACAAAAGTACTGGAAAACGGCCCTCATGAGAACCGTAAGTTTGATGCTGAAGCGTTTGACCAGATGAAAACACTTTTATACAGGCTCAGAGGTTGGGATGAAAATGGCGTTCCAGGCAGTGAAAAACTGGCTGAACTCGATCTTCTGGATGCCTAAAAAAGGCCTTAAATGAAATATCAGCGATAATGATAAGGAGAAAATAAATGGAAAAACTACTTTTAGCTATCCCAAACCGGTGTACAGGGTGCAACAGGTGCACCTATGCTTGCTCCGCCGTAAAGGAAGGGATGTTCATTCCATCAAAGGCCAGGATAAGAATCAACCACTTTGCCCACGAAGGCTATTCTGTCCCCAGTGTCTGTTTCCAGTGCCCCAATGCCGACTGCATGAAAGCCTGCCCAGAAGATGCCATTATTAAAAATGAACGGGGTATTATCGCTGTTAACGTAAATAAATGCACCCGATGCGGTGATTGTGTTTCCGCATGCCAGTACGGCATGATCGAACAATATGGATCCGGTATTCCATATAAGTGTGATCTGTGCGGCGGCAGCCCGGCCTGTGTGGGTGAATGCAATTTTGGTGCACTTATTTTCAAGGAGGCTGACAAAATATCCAGGAAATTGCGCAGTCACCAGATGAAACAGCGCAATAAAGAAGGCAGACCGGATCAGAAACGGCGCAGTCTGGCCTCTGTCATTCTCAAGGAAGCCGTGAGAGTGCCGCGTACGGTAAATTACATGGGATAATCGGTTTAAAATACATACTGATTATTAAAACAAAAATAGTATTAAGAAGACCAATGTTGGTAGTGTCAAAAATTTTATGAAAAGAAGAAAAAAATAATGAGGGGTAATCAAGT
>CAYZCC010000102.1:5927-8066 GCA_964476805.1 uncultured Desulfobacula sp. | reverse complement strand
ACGCAGGGCTTTGTTCAAGAAGAAAAGCTGAAAAATATATTTTAAAAAATAATATTAAGGTTAACAGTGTTGTTGTCAATGAACTTGGCACCAGAATTGACCCTGACAAGGACAAGGTTTTTTTTAATGACAAACAAATTTTACTGAAAAAAAAGTCATCTAAAATTTATATTGCTGTAAATAAACCGGAAGGTTTTGTAACAACCTGTTCACAGCAGAAAGCTAAAATCATTCTTGATCTGATTGATATCAATCAACGAATTTATCCGGTTGGAAGATTAGATAAAGACTCCCAGGGTCTTGTTCTGTTGACCAATGATGGAGACTTGCATAATAAACTGTCACATCCTTCCTATAATCATGAAAAAGAGTATATTGTCTCAACCAGATACCCCATATCGCAGACTGCTTTAAACAATATGGCCGAAGGTATGATTATTGATAAAAACAGAGAGGGTATCCAGGTTAAAACAAGAAGGGCAAAAGTTAAAAAAATTACAAATAATAAATTTAATATTGTATTGAAGCAGGGGAAAAATAGGCAGATAAGAAAAATGGTTGGCAAAACAGGAAACAGGGTTGATGTTTTAAAAAGAGTCAGGATATCCAATATCACCCTTGGAAATTTAAAAGAGGGGAAATGGCGGCACCTGTCTCAAAAGGAGATTAAACATTTAACCGGATAGAACCTGTTCAGATATAGTAGTCCAGGCACTACATAACTCAATCCGGCTTAATACGCTGTTAAAGATTGAATGCCAATCGTCTTTCTGATTTTTTCAAGGAATGGCACAGAAAATTCTCTTGCTTTTTTTGCCCCTTTTTCAAGTATCTGCTCAATATCGCCCGGATTTTTTACAAGTTCGCTGTATCTTTCCCTTGGTTCTTCAAGTATTTCATTAATATATTCAAAAAGTTCCTGTTTCATTTTTCCCCATGCAATTCCTTCTCTATAGCGTTCTGCCATCTCTTCTATCTGGGTATGTGTGGCAAATGCCCTGTAAATTGAGAAGAGAGTACATGTTTCAGGATCTTTTGGTTCCTCAGGTCCAAGGGAGTTGGTTTGTATTTTCATAATCAGTTTTCTCAGACGTTTTTGAGTATCAAACAGAGGTATAAAATTATTATAACTTTTACTCATTTTTCTACCGTCAAGACCTGATAGAACAGCTGAATTGTCATCCACAACAACTTCAGGCAGAATAAACAGTTTCTTATAAACATGGTTAAATCTGCCGCCAATATCCCTTGTCATCTCAATGTGCTGTATCTGGTCTTTTCCCACAGGTACTTTTCTGGCGTTAAACATGAGAATATCTGCTGCCATAAGTATTGGGTAGGAAAAGAGTCCCATGGTTATACCTTTATCCGGGTCTTTTTGACCTGTTTCCCTGTTTTGTGCTGCCACAGCTTTATAGGCATGCGCTCTGTTCATCAGTCCTTTGGCAGCAAGGCAGGTTAGAATCCAGGTAAGTTCTGGGATTTCCGGGATATCAGACTGACGGTAGAACACACAATTTTCATAATCCAGACCCATGGCAATCCAGGCAGCGGCAATTTCAAGGGTGGATTGTTTTCTCAATACAGGGTTACTGCTTTTAATAAGAGAGTGATAATCAGCAAGGAAATAATAGGATATAATATTTGTGTCTTTGCTGGTGACAACTGCGGGTCGTATTGCACCCACATAATTTCCAAGATGAGGCGTTCCGCTTGTTGTAATGCCGGTTAAAAAGTCTGCATTTTTCATGTTAAATGGTTCCTGAAATATTAATTATTGATGAACCTGTAAAAAGTCCGATTTTGGCAATTTTTGGGTCGTAACATACTGAAATTATATATAGCGACTTTGCCATTTTTGACTTTTTACGAGACCATCAATTATTGCGCTAAAAATAAATGACATATCTTATTAGACATAAAAAATCAAATTCCCGTTATTTTTGAACAATGATAATTGTTACAAAAATTACCCAAAAAATTTTTATATTCATAGAAATTTATTTTTCTTTGAATAGTCGATAACAAACTGTATCTCATCTTTTTTTGTTTTTAATTTTCCTTCCAATTTTTCATTGAGTACTTTGTCCAATATGTTGCCAAAATTTTCACCTGGTTTTAATCCGATTTTCAGTAGAT
>CAYZCC010000102.1:0-5915 GCA_964476805.1 uncultured Desulfobacula sp. | reverse complement strand
CCCTGGATATAGGGTTTTAAGTTTCTTTGACTGGAATAAAACAGAGAGATTGATTTTTTGGTTTTTTCATCTTTTGCAAGTGCCATCATATATAGAATAAACTCAGTTTCAAATGTAATGAGTGCCCAGTAAAGGTCTTGAACTGAATATTCTAATGAATTTTCTATAACAGCCAGCTGTTTTTCTGCTTTTAATCTTTTTTCCAGGAGAATCGTACACTCCCTTTCGGGTATATTAAGCCGTGTACAGATTTGTTCGCAGACGTTGTATGAGCATCTGTTTAAAAGTGCCATAAAATAGACAGCCCACCTCTGGTATTGCTCTTTAATATATAAGAGATCATGCCAGGAGAGTATTCTGTTTACAGATTCAAGCAGTTGATAGGTATTTGGAATAAAGTTGAGACGTTTATGGATAATTTTTTCAAGGCCATAGGTTTCCATCATTTTAATGGCAGGGATTGGGTTCTCTTCTTCAAATATCTGCTTTAGTTCGGATAAAACACGAAGCCCGCTTAAATTTTTAAAGCAGTCTATTTTAATAGCATTTTTTATTAAATTAGATGTTACTTTTCCGATTTTGAATCCAAACCGGTTGGAAAATTTAATGGCTCGAAAGATACGTGTAGGATCTTCAACAAAGCTTAAATTATGTATGATTCTTATGGTTTTATCTTTTAGGTCCCTGTTGGCACCAAAGTAATCAACCATTGTTCCAAAATTTTCAGGGTTGAGACTTATTGCCAGGGTATTAATGGTAAAATCTCTTCTTGCAAGGTCAAGTTTGATGGAACTTTTTTCAACGATGGGCAAAGCTGCCGCCGTTTTATAATACTCCAGCCTTGCAGAGGCGACATCTATTTTAGAATTATCAGGAAAAATTATAACTGCAGTGCCAAGTTTTTTATGGGTGTTGATTCTGCAATCCTGTTTTTCAGCATAGGCTTTTGCAAATTCAATTCCATCGCCTTCAACAACGATATCTATATCATCAATCTGTCTATTCAGTAGAAAATCTCTTACAAATCCGCCCACCACAAACATGTTAAACCCTAGGTCACTTCCTGTTTTGCCAATATCCTGAAGAAGTCGTCTTATACGGTTGTCGAGCCGTTGAAGAAGAATGTTTTCAACATCTCTCTTTCTACTATTCTTTTTAATGGCCAGTTCAGTCCCTCTGTTT
This sequence comes from uncultured Desulfobacula sp., assembly GCA_964476805.1. Lineage (GTDB taxonomy): Bacteria > Desulfobacterota > Desulfobacteria > Desulfobacterales > Desulfobacteraceae > Desulfobacula. The sequence goes on along the minus strand of CAYZCC010000102.1, from coordinate 4,733 downwards.
TTAAAAGGTTTGTCGTGTTCAACAAGATAATTTAAAAGATCCGTTCGAGTGATAACACCTTTTATAATCCCTTTATCAATAACAGGCAGAATCCTGTGTTTTCCTTCAATAATAATATTTTCAATTTGCAATACATCTGCATCACAGGAGATATATCTGACTTCAGAATTCATATATTCAGATACAGCAAGATGGGAGAGGTTGTGATATAATGTTTTTTCGATGACCTGCCTGGTAATGTATCCTTTATATAGATTTTTATTTTTATCTACCACCAACAGTGTGTTGATGTTATATCGGGTCAGAACCTGGCCTGCTTTTTTACATGTTGTCTCTGGCTCAATGGTAATAGCCGGTGTTGTCATCAGGTTTTTTGCAACCTGGATACCTTTAACCTCTTTTTGAAGTCGTTGGATGAGCATTAGTTCAACCTGGGCAAGCGTTTTGTTGTCAACCTTTGCAGAGGCAGCATAAGAGTGGCCGCCGCCATCAAAATGGGAAAGTATTTTACCCACATCAACCTCTGGCATTGAGTTCCTTGCAATAATAGTAATTTTATTATCCATTAAAACAATGGCAAAAAACAGATCAAGGCTTTCCATTCTAACCACTTTTTGAACAATGGACGCCAGATCAGTAATATATGAGGAGGAAGAGATAACAGACAGATGAATATCAACACCATTTACTTTATGAACAGTCATTTCATTTAATAATTCATTTAACCAGGTCACCTGTTCAGATTTTATCTCCTTAACAACTAAACTGACAATGGTATTTAAACTTGCACCACAGGAGAGGAGAAAGGCTGCCTGCTCAAGATCCTCTTTTGTGGTTGATGAAAATGTGAATGATCCGGTATCTTCATATATCCCAACGGCCATTACAGTTGCCTCTTCAGGAGTTGGCGTAATGTTTTTTTCCTGAAGTATAGAGGTTAGTATGGTTGTGGTTGCACCGGTTTGTCTGATAGTCTCAGATGCCCCTTTGATATCTCCTTTCATTGCTGGATGGTGGTCATAAATTATTATTTCAATATTTTTTTTGTCAATCGCTCTTGAGACATGAGACAACCTTTTTCTCTGCCGGGTGTCAACAAGTACAAGTTTTGATGTCTTTGAAAAGTCAATGGATTTTGGATCTGCCATATTAAAGAGATAACTGGTTGAATTTATAAAGAAATTTCTTAAATTTTTCTCCTGTGAACCAGGAAAAATTATAAGTGAATCAGGATAAAGTTTCTGGGCAGCCAGCATGGATGCGATTGCATCAAAATCCGCATTAATATGACTTGTTATAATTGTATCAGCTTTTATAATCTTATTTTTTTTTTTACTCAAAAAATAACTCCTGTTGTAATCAAGTGATAAAATTTATATTAGTATATCTGTTTGGTTTTTACAAATAGCTGCCGACATAAATTATCAAAAGGATAGAGAATGCCTATCATTTATTTATGGAAAGGGAAGAACCCCAAAGGAAGAAAAGTTAAAGGTGAAATGGAGGCAAATACTCCTGAACAGGTAAAACAGAGTCTGCAAAAAAGAAAAATTATCCCAACCAAAGTTAAAAAAAAGCCAAAAGATCTATTCGAAAATATAGAGTTTCTCCAACCTAAAGTTAAAGAGAGTGAAATCATCATATTTGCAAGACAGTTTTCTACCATGATTGATGCGGGACTGCCTCTTCTTCAATGCCTTGATATCCTTCAGTCACAACAGGAAAACCCGACATTTAAAAAAAATCTGAAAAAAATCAAAGCGTCTGTTGAAACGGGAGAAACCTTTGCAGGTTCTCTGAAAAAATTTCCAAAATTGTTTAATGAGTTTTTTATCAATATGGTTGTAGCGGGGGAGGCAGGTGGTAGCCTCGATATTATTTTGCGAAGACTCTCTGCATATATGGAAAAAATGTCCAAACTCAAACGCCAGGTAAAAGGGGCCATGACCTATCCGGTGGTCACCATTATTGTTGCCATTATAGTGGTTGCCATTATTCTTGTATTTGTTATACCTGTCTTCTCAAGCATGTTTTCCGATTTTGGGACAACATTGCCGGCCCCAACTCTATTTGTCACAGCCCTTAGCAGATTTGCCATTGGAAATATCGGGTGGATTGCAGGCGGAACTATTGCAGCTTTATTTATTATCAGAAGGGTTTATGCATCAAAAAAAGGCCGGATTGTAATGGATGACATGTTTTTACGGCTGCCTGTCATTGGTATTCTCATAAGAAAAGTGGCTGTTGCCAAATTTACAAGAACAACAAGCACAATGCTTTCAAGTGGTGTTTCAATTCTGGAAGTGCTTGATATTGTATCAAAAACATCAGGAAATAAAATAGTGGAATTTGCCATTCTTGATGTTAAAGCAGGCATTGCCGAAGGAAGATCAATGGCAGATTCTTTACAGGAGAGCGGTGTTTTCCCTTCCATGGTGTGTTCAATGATAGCCGTTGGAGAATCTACGGGTGCGCTGGATACAATGATGGAAAAAATTGCTGACTTTTATGACGATGAAGTGGATCAGGCAGTGAAAAACCTGACAGACATGATAGAACCATTTATGCTGGTGTTTCTTGGAGTGGTTGTCGGAGGTCTTGTGATCTCAATGTATCTTCCAATATTTACCATGGCAGGTGCGATATAATAAATTAATTCGAAACAGTTTTTTAAAATCCAATACAGATTTTGTCAATCTGTTAAGGTAAGCTGGATTATATTTTTAAGGATTGTTTTTGCAATTGTTTTGATTGTCGCCTCTCTTGTCTTCTCTTTTGGAGAGGAGTTATCCTTTTTTCCCCAGCCGTTTTTAGTACTTTATAATATTGATGAAAATCATATTATTTATCGAATGATGATTATTATTCTTGCCTGTTTTGCAGTGGCAGTTTTAAGTGGTATTCTTTCACGGCAGATGAAAGGTACCAAACAGGATTTAAAGAGGGTTCAGGAACATTTGGGGATGGATAATGCCTGCCATTTAAAAATATCAGACAGGAGAGCGGCCAGGTAAAAATCGGCCTTGAGATTCATACTAAAAAGCAACCCATATCTTGACAATTAAAGGGGAATCAGCTATTTTTTAATGCCTTGACAAATTATAATAATTCTGTTAAATGTGGGAAGATAATCGTAAAAAAAATATGGATAAAATAAGCAGGCTGATACAGATTAGAAAAGAAAAAACTGCTCAATTGCAGGAGAACAATATTAATTTCTATCCAAATGATTTTAAACCATCATGTTCCATTAAAGAACTTAGAAAGATTATAAAATCAAAACTGGATTCTCTCGGTGAAAAAGGTGAACAATTTCCCATGGCAGGGAGAATGATGGCTGTCAATAAAATGGGAAAGTCCTCAGCGGTTAGACCCCTTCCTGAAAAATTCCATGGAATCAAAGACCCTGAAAAGAGATACCGCCAACGGTATCTGGATCTTATAATGAATCCGGATACAAGAGAGACTTTTATAAAAAGATCTAAAAATGAAGGTGTCTCCACCCGCAATAGAGTATCAGGGCGAGGTTATTCTTTTTCCCCATATGAAAAAGAGTATTTGATTTGATGAATCTTGAAATTTTCATTGCAGGTAAATACCTAAAGGCAAAAAGAAAGGAGGGGTTTATTTCTCTTATTTCATTCCTTTCTGTTGCAGGTGTTACTGTGGGGGTAATGGCTCTTGTGATTGTGATTGCGGTCATGAGTGGTGCTGAAACTGATTTTCGAAAACGTATTCTCGGACTGGAACCCCATATACTTGTCATGAATTATTCAGGTAAATTTGACAATTACTCCCATATAGTGACAAAACTTGATCAAAATAATTTAATCAAAGGGGTCTCACCTATTTTATTTACCCAGGCAATGATCAGAACCAGCCGATCCTTTTCCGGTGTCATGATACGCGGTATTGACCTTGAAAAAGGATTTAGTCTTGTTAAGGGATTTGATCGTGAAACATTAAAGCAGCTGCTGGGTAAAAGAGAAACAGTTAATGGAGAAGCCGGAACAGAATTTCCAGGAATTATTCTGGGAAAAGAACTTGCAAACTCTGCAGGGGTAATAAAGGGAGATAAGGTGATTTTAATGTCACCCAGTGGAATCATCTCTCCTGTGGGTCATATCCCATCCATGAAACGATTTATTGTAAAAGAGACATTTGATTCGGGCATGTATGAATATGACAATGCCCTTGCATATGTTAATTTAAAAGAAGCCCAACAGTTAGGCGGCGCGCGGAAAAGTATTTCAGCAATTGGTATCTGGATTGAAAATGTATTTGAGGTGGGAAAAATCAAAGAGAGTCTGTCTGATATTTTAAATTACCCTTTTTATATGCGGGACTGGATGGAAATTAACAAAGGCCTGTTTTCTGCTTTAAAACTTGAGAAAACAGCCATGTTTATTATTCTTACTTTAATTATTCTTGTTGCTGCATTTAATATAGCCAGTGCACTGATTATGATGGTTATGGAAAAAACCCGGGATATTGCAGTGCTGAAGGCCATGGGTGCAAACAATAAAAATATAAGAGTAATATTCATTTTTAAAGGTATGATTATAGGGCTTCTTGGCACCTTTATCGGTACTGTTCTGGGAGTATCAGCCTGTTTTATTCTTAAAAAATATGATTTTATTCAACTGCCTGATGTGTATCCTTTTTCTACTCTTCCGGTTCAGCTTGAATTTTTTGATGTTTTTGTTATAGCAGTCAGTGCAATTTTAATATGT